>CACYDZ010000026.1 GCA_902773265.1 uncultured Ruminococcus sp. | reverse complement strand
CTACCGCCCTTTAAAATCCTGTTTTAAGGGCTGCCGCCCTTAAAAATCCCGCCAAACTTTTTGAAAAAAGTTTGACCAAAAACTTTTCGTTGTGTAAGCTGAACTTGTGATAAAGATTATCAAACACATTAAATTTTGTAATTAAGATATTCAGCAGTAGCGTTTTCACGGTGAATAATCTGACAGGGATTACCGATAACGATACTGTGGTCAGGAACATCACAATTCACCATTGTATTCGGAGCAATCATAACATCATTACCAATGGTAATCTTACCGATAACCACCGCATTGATACCGATATAGACACAATCCCCGATAGTCGGAGCGCCTTTATGTTTTCCCTCCGAAAGACCGATAGTAGAGCCTTTCATCATATTGACATTTCTGCCGATAGTAGCAAACGGTGTGACGGTGATATTATAAGGGTGACACATCACAAACCCCTCACCGATTTTAGTACTTGTCTTGATTTCGATACCGTACTTACGGCAGAGGCGGAAAAGTTTATATTCACAAAAGATTTTGACAAGACGGCTTCTGGTATGCTGTGCGGTACGGAAATACACCATATACCTCAGGCGGTGCTGAAAGAAGAAGTCACGCAGAAAATGAGAAAGGATAAATCTGTCATCATCTGTTGTACGGATATAGTCGTTATACCATACGCTTTGTTTTTTTGTTTTCATAGACAAAATCTCCTGTTGTATTATTTCATAGTTTTATAGATATCCACATTAGCTTTCAGATAGATAATTCCCGAAACGACTGTAAATACAACAGATATCCAGACAGCAACGGTGTTGATAACGGTAAAGATTTGTTGTGGTATCACATTACCGAACAGTTGAGGAATGATGAGATTTAAAATGATAATAATAATGGCAACAATCTGACTGACGGTTTTTATTTTGCCAAAAATATTGGCAGCAACAACTTTGCCTTGTGTAGCAGAAACCAGTCTGACAGAAGTAACGGCAAATTCCCGAAATAAAATGATAATCAGCGGTATACAACTCATAATATCCATCTCTACAAAGCAACAGAAAGCGGATATCACCAGAATTTTATCTGCCAATGGGTCAGCAAATTTGCCGAAATCGGTTATCATATGATATTTTCTGGCATAGCGTCCGTCAAAGAAGTCGGTGAGAGAGGCAATAATAAAAACAAGCATTGCCCATATATTATTCAGAGGGATTTTGTCTGTCAGCAAAAATGCCACAAAAAACGGAACTAAAATGATTCGCAGTAAAGTCAGTTTATTCGGCAAATTCATATTCTGTCACCTTTACTTTCAGATGACTGTTCCGACAGGGTCACAGTCAATATAATCGTCAATCTTCACCCTCACAAATTCGCCGATGTTCGGCAGATTATCCTCATCAGCACTGAAAAATACCTTGCCGTCTACATCAGGGGAATCCGCTCGGGAACGCCCGAAATAACACTGTGCATAACGGTCAAATCCCTCACATACCACTTCTACCGTTTTGCCGATAAGTGACTGACAGTATTTTTCCATAATTGCCATTTGCTGTTCCATCAGAATTTCAGCTCTTTTTTCTTTGATTTCCTCATCAATCTGTTCGGGAAAATCATAGGCGGGTGTATCTTCTTCTCTGGAATACGCAAAACAACCCATTCGTTCAAACTGTATTTCCTGTACAAATGCGGATAATTCTTCAAATTCCTCTTCTGTTTCACCCGGAAATCCACAGATAAAGGTTGTTCTTATAGTGATATCCGGTATTCGGTCACGCAGTTTATGAATAACTTCTGTCATCAGCTGTTTATTGCCACGACGGTTCATTTTCTTTAAGATACGGTTGTTACAGTGTTGGAGAGGGAGGTCAATATAGGGCAATATTTTTTCCTGAGTTGCCATACAGTCGATAAGTTCGTCTGTCACAGCATCAGGGTAACAGTATAACAGGCGTATCCAGTGCAGATTTTCAATTTTACACAGTTCGTTGAGTAAAGACGGCAGACGGTATTCATGGTATAAATCCATTCCGTACCGTGTGACATCCTGGGCAATAAGAATTAATTCCCTGACACCGTTGTGAACCAGCGTTTTCGCTTCTTCGACAATCGCTTCCATTGTCCGACTGCGGAATTTTCCTCTTATCATGGGAATAGCACAATAAGTACAGCGGTTATCACACCCGTCACCTAATTTGAGATAAGCATAATGTCGTGGAGTACTTTGTATTCTGTTTCCTTCCAGCGGACAGCAGAGTTTGTCGGGATATACCTCCTGCGATACACCCTCAAGACATTTTGCCACAACCTCTCCTATACTTTCATTTGCCCCTATCCCTAAAACGGAATCCACTTCATACAATTCTTCTTTTATCATATGCTGATATCTTTCCGCCAGACAGCCTGTAACAATAATGCCTTTGATTTTCCCCTCATTTTTCAGCTTGCCCAGTTCGATAATTTCGTTGATACTCTCCTGTTTGGCGGATTCGATAAACCCACAGGTATTCACAATCACAACATCAGCCATAGCAGGGTCGTTGACAATCTGATAACCGTTTTGTCTGAGGGTGAACAGCATCATTTCGGCATCAACCTGATTTTTGGCACAGCCCAGACTGACCATTCCTATTTTTTCATTCATAATTCTATTCTCCACCATTTTCCACAATATTGTTTTGCTTTTTCACACATAATGGCAATCTATACATAGGGTAATTTTATCATAAAATCTATATTTTGTCACTAGCATTATTGTAAAAATACTCTGAATTTCGGTTCACAAAAAATTCGGAACATTTTGACAATTCTGACGGTATTTTTCTGAAAAAGTTGTTTCTTCATCATTTATGTGTTATGATATAAGCGTAATTACAGAAAGCCCACCTTCAGCTTACACAACTGAAAGTTTTGTCCACTTTTTCAAAAGTGGTAGGGGTCAAGGGGACAAAGTCCCCTTGTGGGATTTTAAAGGGCAAAGCCCTTTGACTGGTAAAAATTCATAAATATTTTTCAATCAAATGGCTATTTGTCTACTGATAAGCTAAATAGTAACATATTTTTCATTAAAGATTGTTAATAGAATATGAATTTCTGAAAATAATCCGTGAGAAGTTGGCACGATTTTTACAAAACACATAATACTATGCTAAAATAAGAATATCTTGTCAAAGTAAAGCGGTGCAGTTTGTGATAAAATATCAAATCGAAAAGTTAAAAGCTATCACCTTTTTATCGGTGGCAGTTATGACAATCCTGTTGTTCTGTCCCGTCAGAAGTCTGGCAATCACTACCTATCAATTATCCGTCAGCGGAAACTGTCTGCTTATGACGGATAATATTTATGTCTATACTCTCCGCTACAACATGAAAGAAATAAATGTCAGTATTATTAACGGAACTGACTGTAAAAATATCACATTCAACGCTATGGGAACTGTCAGAAATGTGACGGCTTATAACAATAACATCTACGCTCTTTCCGATAACAACGGTAAAACTGTACTCAATCACTACACTGTCAGAAATGACAGTGTTTATCATTACATATTAGATGGTGTTTCCATCAATAGTGAGTATCGTTTTTGTGTAGTGGAGAATTGCGTTTGTTTTATGACAGATAACCGTCATCAGTTTGTCTGTACGGATATTTACGGCAAGAAAATTTATGATTTTTCTGTTGACGATGAAATCATTGACTATACGATAAATTACGATGACAGACAGTTATATTTATTTGGCAGAAACAATATTTACAGCGTAGATATCCACCATAACGGTATGCCAAAATGTCTGTTCAGTACCAGAGATATGCGGACAGGTATCAGCATATTGAACAATGTTGTTTTCGATTATTCGGGTAATATAACCGATATCCGCAATAAAACGGTAATTTCCAGCGGAATACAAGGTGAAAGAAACGGTGGAGTTATCAACGGTTACTGCTGTAAATACTACGATGGCAAAATTGAAGTATTTTTATCCGATGAGGAACATTATACCGCTTATCGTCTGAACTATGGTGGATATGTACAGATGTGCAGTAAAAATAATGTTGCCTATGTGCTTTCACGACAGGGAAAACTGGCAATAATTGGCAGTGATGCATTGGTATTCCGACAAAATTCCGAAAAACCGTCTGTTTCTGATAATTCCATGCTTTCAACGGATAAGCCCGACAATCATCAATCCACAGATAACGGTATACAGAATAACGATGTCCCGTCACCAACCGCTAAGGATAACAAAACATTTTTCATCAGCAATTATAAAGTGGACACCGGTCGAAATATTATATGGGATATTCCTGACGGAACGACTATTGCTGTACTGAAGAAAAATATCATACAGGACAATTACACATTACTGTTCCGTAATAAAGACAATACCGTAAAAACAAGTGGTAAACTTGGTACGGGATATACGCTGACAGCACAAAGTGATGAAAATGTTGTGTGTGTTTATAAAATTTCCGTCAAAGCCGAACTGACAGGGGAGGGGAATGTCAACTTCAATGATGTAAAGGCAATGAGTAATTATGTTATGCAGTGCGATAATTTGAATGAATTACAGTTTGTTTCTGCGGATTTGAATGGTGACGGATTGGTGAACAGTCAGGATATTTTATTGATGGCGGAGAAAATTCAGTTGTAACACATAATCCCTGATGCCATACTATGTAGTAAAAGCATGAGGCGGTGAAAGTATAATGAGATGTTGTTACAGACGAAAAGGCAAGGGAAAATGCAATTATATGCTTATGTTAGGCATAGGGTTGCTGTTAGGAGCGATACTTCCGTGTAAAGTTTCGTTAGTACTTTGTGCTTTGCTGGTGTGTATACTTTCCGTGTCAGCTTTCAGAAAATAGGAGTGTGTGTCTTATGAAAATGGTAGTGATTGACAATCCAAAGGTAATCGGTTTCTTTCTGAGAAAAATTTACGGTATCAAGAAGATTGACTTTTCTCAGAACTGAGTTACCGTACATAGATACGAAGAAAATGCCGTCTGGAAAGACGGCATTTTTGTTGGATTATGTCAAAATTTGCTTACGCAAATTTTGTTTGGAATTTTTAGCCGATTAAAGGGCTGCCGCCCTTTAAAATCCTGCTAAGGGGCTTTGCCCCTTAACCCCACCACTTTTGAAAAAGTGG
>CACYDZ010000025.1 GCA_902773265.1 uncultured Ruminococcus sp. | reverse complement strand
GTTCTCGTATCGCTTTGATAAAGTCTCCCCTGAAAGGGGAGATGTCAGCGTAGCTGACAGAGGGGTTAATTTCTATAAGTCAGTGTATATGGGGGTTTCACCCCTTGACCCAACGAACTTTCCCCAAAAAGTTCGACAAAAACTTTTCATTGTCATAGCTGAACCATGATAAACAATCCGAACGAATAGACATAATTTACCAACTATTACAAATAATTTTATCATACTTTAAGACAGTGTCAACAATTATAATAGATAACATTAAAAAATTTTTCTGTCCAATAGGCACAAATGCCCATTGGAGGGCATTTTTCCCGACAGTGGCAATATTCATTGAAAGAAAACTCTTTATCTTTCAGTTTCCCTGCAAGGAGGTAAGTTGCTATAGCAAACTATCATTTATTTTCAGACGAACTGTATATTTATACCCATTCTGTTTTTGACGGCTGTATTGTTCTGCGGGACATTCACGGTGAACAATTTTTGATTTCGGAGGGTGATGAAATCACATTTCATATTGTCAAAACGGAGAATGACGGCAATTTTTCTGATGTATTTACGCTTACGCTTGACTGTAGTGATGAGATAGAGGGGAAATATCCCCTGAAAATTCTGCCCGAAACGACTTCACATTTATATGGGCTGTATTATTACAGTGTAACACTCCGCTTTGCGGACGGTGATAATTATACTGTTGTTCCGTTTACAAAACTTCACGCTATGTTGCCGTTCAACTGTATTGGTTATCATGAACACAAAAACGATATTGTGGGTGTTGTTCCCAGAGTGATGGCAAAGAACGATTATATTCCCTTTACCGATGAACTTGCGGAATTTATCGGTGATTTCCAGTCAGAAAACAGGCTTATTGGGGTCAAGCGTATACCGGATACAGATATTCTTCTTGTCCGTGATGTTGAAAGCGGTATTTCTGCCGAAGAACTTGTTCAAAATATCAGAAATACTGCCGAAAATTACGGGATAAAGGTATTTTATGTTTCGGGATTTTTCTATGATACCCCCGACAGTTACCATACGGTGATGGAAACCGCTTTCGGAAAATATTTTATTGATGTTCAGAAAATCCTGAAAACGCCTGTTTTTGAGAATACTTCCGACAAAATCATATCTGGTATTGCTTTTGACAAATTACACCTGACACCATCTGTCACGGATATTCTTTCCATTCAGAACGGGGAATATCCCGACTGTATCTTACTTGACGAAACACATTTCAACGACAAAGGACTTCAGCTTGTTGCTCAGACTATTTTACAGGAGGTAAATGCTATTGAACTGCAATCCCAATAATTATCATACTGACGAAAACGGTAATATTCACCGTGATATTCCTCTCGGCACTCTGCCCGCTGACGCTTATGTACGCACGAATAGGAAACTCCGTACGGAAATTGACAGAGTTGAGGCGGATATCCATGCGGTGAATACTTCACTTTTAGATATTCAGTCCCGGCTGGAAAACGCTGATAGCGATATTCTCAATGAAATAGATAATCAGATTTCGGCTGTCAACGAAAATATTGACACACATTCTCAGACCGTCAATGACCGTATTGATTGGGAAACGACAACACTCAACGATACCATTCTTGCCGAAAAGACAGCACTCTCTTCCAGAATTGATACGATTGTGGCGAACAGTACCGCAAGTGAGGGGAATACGGAACTCATCGACATTCGCACAGATTTTCAGGGCAGGGTGTATCAGACGGCAGGAACATCTGTGCGTGAACAGGCAGAAACGCTGGATAATGCCCTTTCCGAACTGCAGGACAAAATCGGGGGAAATCATTCTGCCAGACTCCGTTGGGAACTTGGCGGTATCGACAATGACGGCAATCCGCAGTCTTCCCAGACAAGATTACGCACGGCAGGTTATATCCGTCTGCCCAAAAAGACTGCCTTTCTGCACTGTCCTGAAAATTTCACCGTTGCTCTTATCGGCTATGACATCTCCAAACACTATGTCAATAAAATTATCGGTATCACGACAGATTATACTCTGAATGAAAATCAGCATTTTGACTATGTGAAAGTAGTCATGTATTTCAGCAATTCTCAAGTGATTACTCCTACCGACGGTTATGAAAGCGGTATTTTTCTGACGGTAGATGAAGATGAACATTATGCCGGTGCGTCCACGCTGGAAAGCGAAATCGAAAGAATTAGAAATACCTATCTTTTTGAAATGAACTATCCGTATATTCCCCCGCTTGATACGACACAGGGTTACTTAAATTCACAAGGTGTTATTCTGTACCAGAATCCGAATTATTATCTTACAGATTACTTTGATGTATCGGACTGTCAGGCGGTGAATACTTTCAATATTGTGGGTTCAGGTGTATACGGTGCATGGTATGACGAAAACAAGACATTGATTTCCACTTTTGCGGAAAATTCCCAGTTCAATGCGGTCTATGAAAAGCCTGTCAGCACGGCAAAATACTGTCGTATGACGGTTCATGCGTCTGTTCTGGAGAATTATATGATTTTCAAAGGCTATGTTCCCAAAAAGTGGAAATTCCCCTCTGAACAGTTTGACAATTCTCTTATTCCCGTAAGGAAAAATGAGATTGTTCTTCCTGATACCATCTACAAAGCCTCCGACAAAGAGTGCAATATCTATCACGATAATATTTGTCACACACTTCCTGACGGTAACGGAATGTTCATCGGTACAAATTATGGTACGGCTATCGGTAATAACAACTGTGATTATGAAAGATTTTTCCGTACAGGTTCAAATGCCACAGCCTATGCAAGAGTTATCAATGATGACCTTGATGTTACTGCCGAAAAGAAATTCAGTATTGTCAATGTCCCGACAGAAAATCTTCCTCAAAGTGTCAGGATTATGGCGATAGGTGATTCGCTGACGGATATGGGGTATCATCTCTGGCAAATCCACGATTCACTGACCGCTTACGGCTGTACGCCACTCTGGATAGGCACCAATAAGAATACTCATGCGGATATTACTGTCGATAATCAGACCTATACCATCAACCGTGAAGCACTTTCAGGTGGTCGTCTGGAACAGTTTGTTACCAATACTCCCTACAATCCTTTCTGGAACAGTTCGCAGAATAAGAATAATGTTTCGTCTTATCTTTCTGATAATCATCTGGAAACACCGGATTATCTTATTGTTCAGTTTACCATCAACGATATTGTCAAATACCCTGCAAGAGATTATACGCCATTCATAGCTAATCTTAAAACACTGTATGATATGTTCAAAGTGGTGAATAATGATATCAAGATGATTTTTTCCGTTGAACCCGGTGGTTGTCAGCTGAGAAACGGCGACAATACGGTTATGACCCATTCAGCGGTACTTTCTTTTGCGAAAGCTCTCATCAGCGAATTTACCGACAATGAAAACTATCCGAATATTTATATTTGTCCGTCCTATGCTTTTGTTGACCGTCTGTACGGCTATAACAAAAAGGAGATACCTTTTGCGTATTTTTCCGAAAAAGAAACGGTTGCCTATGATGCCGTTCACCCCAACACAGGTGGCGGAAAACAACTCGGCGATGCGATTTTAGGAATGTTGCTTGCCTCTCTGAAAGGCTTCTGCTAAATATGTTAATATAAATAGGGTAGACTGAGGGACACTCAGTCCCTCAACCTCCCATTGCACCGTACATACGGGTCTCGTATACGGCATTACATGAATACTACAATTAACCAAGATAGTAAGCCAGAGGGTTGACCAAAGCAGGTCTGCCCTCCGGCTTGTTTGCTTTTTCTAAGGAAACACTGAATAACTCTATGTATTCATGCCCCAAGTCTATATCATGAAAATTTTTATCACAATTTCAATCACCAATTTCCAGACTTTTATTTTCACCACTATATATAGTGGTGTTAAATTATGTTGTCATCACAATATACAGCATAATTTTTCAAAAGTTGGAAACTGGTGTATATATAATAAAGAATGTTAAGTAATTTGTTTATAGCACTATTTATCGAACTTGCGTTTAGATTAGTGTCATGCCCGACACACATAAAAAACAGATGTGCCTTCAGACACATCTGTTTTTCTTATTAAAGATAGGATAAGATTATTTACGCTTGAAAATAGACATAATGTCATAATAGGAATCATCATCGTTATCATTGAGTTTTTTTGTGTGAGATGATGAACCATAGTTATCTCTTGAAGAACTGTTACCACCGTAACCGAAACTTCCTCCGCCACCATTACTGTAACTGCCATAACTACTGCCTGAATTATAGGACTCTCGGGAGTTGCTGGTACTGCCGGAATAATTACTTTCTCTGGAACTGCTGTGACTGCTGTAATTATCTCTGGAATCATAATTCTCTCTGTTTCTGGAGTTGTCGGAGTAATTATCTCTGTTATGCGGTGTGGGTTGTGCATAAGTGCTTCTTCTGGGTTCGGGAGCGGACTGTCTGGAAAAACCGCTGTTCCTTCTGTTATTTGACTGCTGTTTGTCATTATCCATCTGTCTCTGCTCAAAATCGTCATCAGACGCAAAACCTGTGGCGATAACGGTAACACTCATTTCATCTTCCATATTTTCGTCAAGTACAGCACCCCAGATGATGTTGGCATCCATATCTGCCTGTTCGGTAATCATTGTAGAAGCAATGGATATTTCATCAAGACCAATATCTGCCGATGCGGTAATGTTGACGATAACACCCTTAGCACCTGTGATAGATGTTTCCAAAAGCGGACTGGTAATCGCCATTCTTGCGGCCTCTTCAGCCTTCTCCTTGCCTGACGCAAAGCCGATACCCATATGAGCATAACCTGCCTCTTTCATGATAGAGGTAACATCGGCAAAGTCAAGGTTGACAAGTCCCGGAATAAGAATAAGGTCAGATATACTCTGTACACCCTGTCTTAATACATCGTCGGCAATATCAAACGCATTTTTCAAAGTAATTCTCTGTTCACTGGCAAATTTCAGTCTTTCGTTCGGAACGACAATCAGAGAATCAACATGTTCACGCAGTCTGGCAATACCCTGTTCTGCCTGTTCCATTCTCTTTCTGCCCTCAAAAGCGAACGGTTTGGTAACGATAGCAACCGTGAGAATACCCATTTCCTGAGCAATCTCTGCAACAACAGGTGCTGCTCCTGTACCTGTACCGCCACCCATTCCTGCGGTAATAAATACCATATCGGTATCTTTCAATACTGCCTGAATTTCTTCACGGTTTTCTTCGGCGGCTTCTCTGCCGACTTCAGGTTTTGAACCTGCACCTTTGCCGTGTGTGATTTTCTCGCCTATCTGAATTTTCTGATTGGCACTAGAAAACTGTAAAACATGGTCGTCTGTATTGATAGCGATAAATTCAACACTTCTTACGCCCATTTTCACCATTCGGTTGACTGCGTTTCCGCCGCCGCCACCGACACCTATTACTTTGATAACAGGTATATTATCGCTGTATTCTTTTTCCAACTCAAAAGCCATCGTACTTCCTCCTGTGTTCTTAAACCCTTTTGGTCAAGAGTATTGTTTATTTTACGATTTCAGTGTATCACTGTACCTTTACCTTATAAATTTACCACATTTTTTTCGGAATTTCAATACGCTAAATGCAGTTATTGATGAATTTTTTGAAAATTCTTGATTTTTTCGGAGAAAATCTGCAAAAACATACAAGTTTTCCCGAAAAAATAAGACATTAATCGACATCAGGGAAAAACTTCTCCACGATTGCTCCCTGTGCTTTGAAGATGCTGTTTTCAGGCACAAATCCACGAACCCTCGATACAGGATATACCATACTGTTTCTTCCGACAATCGTTCCCGGATTGAGTACCGAATTACAGCCGACTTCTACATAATCGCCTATTACCGCACCGAATTTTTTTCTGCCGGTATCAATTTTTTCGCCGTCAATCGTCAGAGTGACATGGGATTTGTCTGATTTCAGGTTGGAGGCAATAACGCCTGCCCCTGTATGTGATTTGTACCCGTATACCGAATCCCCTACATAATTGAAGTGTGGTGCCTGTACTTTGTCAAACAAGACAGAGTTTTTTACCTCTGTCGAATTGCCCACAACCGCATTTGCTCCGACAATCACATTTCCACGCAGAAAGGCACAGTGTCTGATTTCCGCATGGTCACAGATAATCAACGGCCCTGTCAGAAATGCTGACGGTGCTATGACTGCTGTCTTTGCTATCCAGATATTCTCTGCAATTTGGTCATATTCTTCTTTTGGGAGTGTTATTCCTGTCTGCATAATGAAACTGCCGATTTTATCCAGCACTTCCCATGGATATTGTGTATTCTCAAATAATGGTTTTGCGATTGTGTGGGTCAAATCCAGTAAATTCCTTGTTTCAATTCCAGATTTCATATTATTTTCTCCTCTTATGACTATCACAATGAAAGACTTCAGGTTAGTTATTGTCAAAATCTGCATACGCAGATTTTGTTTTGAATATTTAGCCGATTAAAGGGCTTTGCCCTTTAAAATCCTACAAGGGGCTTTGCCCCTTGACCCCACGAACTTTTTGAAAAAAGTTCGACAAAAACTTTTATGGCTCACTTCGTTCGGATGAATTATCAGACTTTCCGTTGTCACCGTTCTAAGTTGTTTTTTCTGATTTAGCGGGTAATCGTTATGCCTGATAAGATACGCCTGACGATACTGTCTTTATTATCACAGCGAACATGAAAGTCAAAACAAATATCTGTAATATAATGTCTTGAAGTGTTATATACAGAAACCGTATAATGATTTTCGTCATCTTTGTGCCTGAACACACACGGAAAACCACTGACAACACTCTGACGGTATTTAATATTATGTTGGTTACAGTAATTAATATTACTGCTGAAAAATTCATGATAACTGTCACATAATTTCTGCTGATTTCTGCTGATTTCCATGACCAGCGGTGAAGTAATCAGATTTTCTGTATTGTTTTGCTGTAAGATTTCATTGATAGCTACTACATAATAATGTTCACGCATGACTTCGCTGACACCGTAATTACTCGGCAAAGTCATCTGAAATTCCCCGAACTGCACCTTTACTCCTGCACCGAATTTGAAGTATTCTGTACGCTGTACCATATCTTTTGTGACTGTCCTGCGTTTTTCCTGTAAGGTAATCAGGTTTTCTGTCGGTTGAGGTGTAGAGGGTGATGTTTTGCTTTCGGCAAGTTCCATCTCCATAATCATGCTGACTTTATCATCTGCCGAAATTAAATGACTATGGGCAATTTCCAGAATTTTCTTTTGTTTTGTGCGGTACTGTTCGATAGTCTTAGTCAGCTGGGTAATATTCTGCTGTCGTTTTTGTGCGGTTTTATCCTGTGATGATGGTGTGGCTGATGGTGTGGCAGTGCGTCTTTTCTTTTTCGGCGGTAACTCCTGCATGACAAATCCACTGTCACGAACCTTTATCAGCAACTTGATTTTGTTCCTGATATGACGGTTGAAATCTTCATCATCGCTGATATGACTGTCCAGAATTTTCTGCAATACCTTGATTTTTTCATTATAGGTATACTTCTGATTGCTTTTTGTCTTATTGACAATGACAATCTTTTCCTGTACTCCCAGAATTTCTTCTTCTGTATTTTCTGAAACAGTTTCTTCTGTATTGTCAGAAATGACTTCTTCTGTGGTATCTTCTGTGGT
>CACYDZ010000024.1 GCA_902773265.1 uncultured Ruminococcus sp. | reverse complement strand
GATTTTGCGGATTTTTCTGTTTTTTCAACAGATTTCTCGGATTTTTCTGTTTTTTCAACGGTCTTTGAGGTTGGTTCTGTTTTAGAGGTTTCTTCCCCTTTAGCAGACGCATAGTACCTGTCGAAACTGCTGACACTGTTCTTCTGGGTAAAATAATCGAACACAATGTTCAATTCGTCCTCTGTGAGAATAGTGGTTTGTTTTTTCACCTCTCCGCCGACATATTTACTAAGAACTTCTATAATATCTTTAGGGCTGACATTTAAATCTGCAGCTACCTCACGCACTTTATACTTTACCATAAGCAAATTGCCTCCTTATTGATTACTGTATACAAGTTCGGTTATTTTTTTGGCAAATCCCCTGTCATTGACAGCAAGTATACCCGTCAGTTTTCCCAATGCCTGACTTAAAGTTTCTTTATCGTAAGGAATTTTGAGAATATCTATCGAATTGCCTGTTAATTTTCCGATAAGGTTTTTTTCTGTTTTTTCAGAGATATCGTCTGCCAGAATGACAAGATAACTTTCATTATTCATAACACTCTGGATAACGCTGTCATAACCGATAGTCATTTTTCCCGCACGGCGACAAAGACCAAGAAAAGCTAAAAGCTGATTATTCAAATTTTCCTATCCCCTCTTCCAGTTTTGCATAGACCTCATCAGGAATTTTACAGGAAAAAGTTCTTTCCAACCGCTTTGCCTTGACAGCCTTTTTCAGACATTCCGTATTATGACAAATATATGCCCCTCTGCCTGATTTTTTCCCCGTGAGGTCTACGGAAATCTCACCATATTGGATAATCTGTTCATTTTCATCTTTCGTGTCGGGAGCTTTGACAATTCTCACCAGTTCTTTTTTAGGTTTCATCTCCATACACCCTACACACTTTCTCAGCGGTATTTTTTTCTGTTTCATACTATCTTTCCCTGCCTTTCCTGATAACAGTCATGAACCTGTTGCGGTTTATTCTTCACTTTCGCTGAACTCTTCTTCCGAAAAAATATCGTTATTTTCTGTTACCTCTTCCTGTTGAGGAGTTTCTGTATTTTCTGCTGTGGCTTCTTTTTCGTCTGTACTTTGGGTTACTGTATTCTGTTCTTCTATTTTTGTGTCGTCAAGATAAGCATCAGTTTCCATTTTAGGCGGTAATATTTCATCTATGAATTTACCATCATCTTCTTCCCCGAAGAAACCACTTTCAGGACGGATATCAATTTTCCAGCCTGTCAGTCTTGCCGCCAGACGGACATTCTGTCCTTTATTGCCAATCGCCAGCGACAGCTGACTATCGGGAACAGTAACACGACATACTTTAGAACCGTCACCTGCCACTTGTACTTTGATAACGGTTGCCGGTGCCAGTGCAGCAGCAATAAACTTCTGCGGATTTTCGTCATATTCGATAATATCAATTTTTTCTCCGTTAAGTTCGTCCACTATCGCACTTACTCTGGTACCTCTTGTACCGATACAAGCTCCGATAGCATCAACCTGTTTATCTTTACTGTATACAGCAATCTTTGTTCTTGAACCTGCTTCACGGGAAATGGATTTAATTTCAACTATACCGTCATAGATTTCGGGAACTTCCGTTTCAAACATTCTTTTGACAAAATCAGGGTGTGTTCTGGAAATAAAAATCTTTGGCATATTGCCTTTTTCTTTCCGCTGTACATCAGAAATATAAACCTTGATATAGTCCCCTTCTTTGAAACTGTCTCCTTTCACCTGTTCATTGAGGTGCAGATAAGCCGTAGACTTACCGATTTTGACGGCTACATTTCCGTTATGCGGATTGATATTCTCTACTGTTGCGGTAACCAACTCACCTATTTTACTTTTAAATTCCTGCATTAACTGTCCTTTTTCGCTCTCGTTAATACCCTGTCTGATAATATTTCTTGCCGCACTGACACCTATTCTTCCCAATGCCATCGTATCCATTTTTACATTCACATAGTCACCGATTTCGGCAGACGGATTGATTTCTCTTGCTTTTTCCAGAGAAATTTCCAGATTATTATCCGATATATTTTCTGCCACTTTTTTCTGCACATATGCTTCAAATCTTTGCTTATCTTTATCAATAAAAAAAGCAACTTTTACAGGAATATTGTTTTTATTTGCTGTATTTTCGGTATTTTTTTCTGAGCCGTAATTTTTGCTTATCGCAGTTTCAATGGCCTTTGTTATCTGTGAAAATAAGTATTCCGATGAAATACCTTTTTCTTTTTCCAACATTGCAACCGCTGTGAATAATTCTTTAGGGTCAAATTGTCTGTCCTTATTCTCCATTTTTCCGAATCAACCTTTCTGTAATCGTATAGTTTCTGCACCTGTGTTTTCAAAAATAAAAATCGTCCAGCTTTACCCATACACTTTCTTTGAGATTGAAAGTAACATCTCCCTGTGGTGTTTCCACTGTACAGGTGTTTTTGGTAGCGGATTTTAACACACCTTTAAATTCCTTACCAATTTCAGGGAGAGGGCGTATCATTTTTACCATGACATCTGCTCCCATAAACTGTTCAAAATGTTCTTCTCTGGTCAGTTCTCTTTCAATTCCCGGTGAACTGACTTCCAGTGTATAACTTTTGTCGATAGGGTCCGCAATATCAAGTGGTTCATCTATGGCACGGCTGACATTTTCACAATCTTCTACGGTAATTCCATTTTCGCTGTCAATGAAAATTCTTAAATACCACATTGTCCCTTCTTTGACAAACTGAATATCCCACATCTGTAATCCTAATTTCTCTACATACGGTTCAACTATCTCCCATACGACTTTCACCGTGTTTTTTCCTGCCATAATATCACTTCCTTTCTCCATACAGACGGTATCATAAAAATAAGAGTGGGTTTATTGCTTCCCACTCCTTTTTATTCAATCATCTATCGTATTTTCTGTATCATAACATACATCTTACAAATTTGCAAGCCTTATTTTACCAAAATCTCTGAAAAAGTTAAATAGATTGCGAAAAACAATCTCCTGCAAATTAAAAGTGTATCAAAAATTGAACTTATATACATAATGCTTCTGAACTGCTTGGTTACACCTGTCGTTTCCTATTTACTTTGTGACAGCTGGTATGTATGCGCCAAGGTTATCAACAACTTTATCAGTAAAGGATTTTATACTGTATAAGTTTCAAAGACCAATCGTATTTCCCATTCTATTCATCGGGAACAAATTCTCTATATCTATAATTTCGGCAAATCCGGACAAGATATTTCCGGCTTATTCAGTATGATTGTTTCTGGATTTTTTGTTCATTTTCACGATACTTTCTTAAATTTGCTCATTTATAGTTCCTAAAAAACATCTTTGTGTTCTGGCATACTTGACAATAAAAAAATATTCATCAATATTTTTTTATAAAAAATAATTGTTATTTTTCAGAAAGTATTGTATAATAGCTTTAGCTGAATAGACAGGGAGGTACTTAAATCTATGTTAAGTCAAGTCAGAAAAACAAAAATCATTTGCACTATGGGTCCTGCAACGGACGATGAAAATATACTGCGTCTGTTGATTGAGGGCGGAATGAATGTTGCCAGAATTAATATGTCACACGGCACACATGAACAGCAGAAAGTCCGTATTGATAAAATAAAAAAAATGCGTGACGAACTTAAGAAACCTGTTGCACTGTTGCTGGATACCAAAGGTCCCGAAATCCGCACAGGTAATTTTAAAAACGGTAAGGAACTCCTGAAGACAGGTCAGACATTTACTTTTATGACTTCAGAAGTAGAGGGTAATGACAAATGTTGTTCCATCACATTCAAGGGATTACCTGACGATTTAAAAGTAGGCGATAAAATTCTGGTTGATGACGGTCTGATTGAAATGGTCGTTCAGAACCTTACATCGACAAGCATTGAATGTAAAGTTATCAACGAGGGCTTTATTGCGTCCCATAAAGGAGTGAATGTTCCCGGAGTAAGTTTGTCGCTACCGTTCATCAACGAAAAGGATAAAGAAGATATTGCGTTCGGTGTAAGGGAAGATTTTGATTTTATCGCTGCGTCCTTTACAAGAACACCCGAAGATATTTTCCAGCTGCGTCATGAACTGGCAATAAATAATTGTGACAATATCCGTATCATTGCCAAAATTGAAAATGAAGAGGGCGTTCAGAATATTGATGAAATTATCAGAGCATCTGATGGTATCATGGTAGCAAGAGGAGATATGGGGGTCGAAATTCCTTTGGAAGAAGTTCCCATTATCCAGAAAGAACTCATCAAAAAAGCCTATGAAGCAGGTAAACAGGTTATTACCGCAACACAAATGCTAGATTCCATGATGAAAAATCCCCGTCCGACAAGAGCGGAATCTACCGATGTTGCCAATGCTATCTATGACGGTACAAGTGCTATCATGCTGAGTGGTGAAACAGCAGCAGGTGAATATCCTGTTGAGGCTTTGCACACAATGGATATTAT
>CACYDZ010000023.1 GCA_902773265.1 uncultured Ruminococcus sp. | reverse complement strand
TACAGCATCAAGTGTATCGCTGGCTATGTAGTTGACACTGGTATTTTCAAGACGATGATAAAATTCTTTTTCAGCGTCTGTCATAACGGAAAGACAGTACTCATCGTCAAAAACAGTCCAGTCACGCTGAGGGATTGATAATGAAAGCAGAGGTATTTTTTTGTCCTGTCGGGTCAGTTTACCGTTCACCTTATCAGCAATACTCTGGTCGATTTCGTAACATTCAAAGTCATTTGCGGAAACATTGGTAAAGACTTCTTCGGGCAGATGCGGTTGATTTGCGGTTTCTTCGGTGGCATACGCCGTAAATGTTCCCATACAGGAGAAGACCGCAGTAACGGTAGCAATGATTTTGGTGATTTTTGACTTTTTCATAATAGATTTACCTCTTTTCCTTTATTTTTAATACACTATATATAATACTGTACCTTTTGTCATTTGTCAATATTATTTCAAAATCTGCTTACGCAGATTTTGTTTGATTTTTTAGCCGATTAAAGGGCTACCGCCCTTTAAAATCCTGCCCAAAGGCTCCGCCTTTGGAATCCGCCAACTTTTTGAAAAAAGTTGGACAAAAACTTTTCATTGTGTAAGCTGACACTTAGTGAAACATTTTGAAAGGTTTTGCGATGTTCAGTTATTTTTCAGATTTGGACAAAGTATTTAAACAAAACAGACAATACAGAACCAAAAGTAATTTCTTCCACAAGATGTTCAGCAACAATGGGATATTCTTTCAATACTTTTTTATCTTCGTAAAAAACGACCGTACCAATTTTATCCCCTTTGTCAATGGGAGCATTGATTTCAGTGGGAATATTGACTTTGTGGGTAATATTTTTCTCATTACCTTTTTTGATGACAAAATTTCCTGATATATTGGCATTGACTTTCAATTCGGTCTGCATACCGTTTTTGACTTTGATGATTGGTAATGTTTCAGAAAAAGCGGGGGTATATTTACCGTAATTGGCAAAACCGTAATCCAGCAAAGCAGAAACATCAGTAAAGCGGTCTTTTCCGGTAGCACTGCCCAATACAACACCGATTAAACTTAAACCATCTCTTTGAGCGGTTGCGGTAATACAACTGCCTGCCTGAGAGGTTGTGCCTGTTTTCAGACCTGTAATGCCTTTATAAGTCCGCAGTAATTTATTGGTATTGACTATCTGTGTTTTTCCGCCACGCAGATAGTCAAGCCATATTGAAGTAAACTCAAAGACTTCCTTGTGTCTGATAAGTTCTCTGGACATCAGAGCAACATCATATGCTGAGGTTAAATGACCGTCCTCATCAAGACCGTTACAGTTTTTAAAAGTAGTATCTTTCATACCAAGTGTTTTTGCTTTTTCGTTCATTTTGCTGACGAAAGCATCTTCACTGCCACAGATATCTTCTGCCAGAACAACCGCCGCATCATTGGCACTGGCTACCATAGTGGCTTTGATAAGGTCGTGTACAGACATGATTTCTCCTTCCTTCAGCCAGATATCCGACCCTCCCATAGAGGCGGCATGAGCCGAAGCGGATAACATATCCTCCATGTGTAACTTACCGCTGTCAAGTGCTTCCATAACAAGTATCATTGTCATTACTTTCGTAATAGACGCACAAGCCCGTATTTCGTGGGAATTTTTTTCATACAGAACTTTTCCCGTTTCCGCTTCCATAAGTATTCCTGACGGTGCAGTAATTTCATTGGGTGATATTGCATATACCTGTACTGAAAATCCTGCCAGTAATAATGCACTTATCAAAATAAAAGATAATAATTTTTTCACGATAAATCCAGCCTTTCTTTTTTGCAACTGTATATATTGATTTTATGTAAGAAAATCATGCTATATCACTGAAAGCAGTAAATTAAAATCAATAATATTTTTCAGAATAATCATGAGAAAATATAGAATTTTCCAAAATACGAATATTTAATGAAATTTCTCTAAAAAAGACTTGCAATCTTTTCCGAAACACTATATAATAAGCCTACCATAAAGGTAGGAATTAAAAAACAATGATTTTTTCAGAAAAGAGGTTTTTGCTATGGCAGATATCACCAATTCACAAAACTGGGGATTTGAAACAAAACAGTTACATATTGGTCAGGAAATTCCTGACCCGACAACAGATTCCCGTGCAGTACCGATTTATCAGACGACATCTTATGTATTCAAAAATTCAGCACACGCAGCCGCAAGATTTTCTTTGCAGGACGCAGGCAATATTTATGGCAGACTGACTAATTCCACACAAGATGTTTTTGAAAAGAGAATGGCAAGTCTTGAGGGTGGTATAGCTGCATTGGCAGTTGCCTCAGGTGCAGCAGCACTGAGCTATACTTTCCAGAATCTGGCACAGATTGGTGACCATATCGTTTCTTCCAAAAGTATTTATGGCGGTACCTATAATTTGCTGGCACATACTCTTCCTCAATACGGTATCACCACTACTTTTGTCAATATTCATCATCTGGACGATGTCAGAAATGCTGTCAAAGAAAACACAAAGGCAATTTTCTTAGAAACACTTGGCAACCCTAACAGTGATGTCGCAGATATTCAGGCACTTGCCGATATTGCTCACGAAAATCATATACCATTGGTCATAGACAATACCTTTGGTACACCGTATCTTATCAGACCTATTGAATATGGTGCGGATATTGTAGTACATTCGGCAACCAAATTCATCGGCGGTCACGGAACAACTCTGGGCGGTGTGATTGTAGACAGCGGTAATTTTGACTGGGAAAAAAGCGGAAAATTCCCCTCACTGGTTGAACCTAATCCAAGTTATCACGGTGTATCTTTTACCAAAGCCGTCGGAAAGGCAGCATTTGTGACCAAAATCAGAGCAATATTATTGCGTGATATGGGTGCTTGTATATCGCCGTTGAGTGCATTTTTACTTTTGCAAGGTCTGGAAACACTTTCACTTCGGGTAGAAAGACATATAGAGAATGCTTTGAAAGTTGTGGAATATCTTAACAATCACCCGAAAGTAAAGAAAGTCAATCACCCCTCATTACCTGACCACCCTGACCATGAGCTTTATACCAAATTATTCCCGAACGGTGCAGGTTCAATCTTCACATTTGAAATAGAGGGCGGTGCAAAAGAAGCACAGGACTTCATTGACCGTTTACAGATTTTCTCATTACTTGCCAATGTAGCTGATGTCAAATCACTTGTTATTCACCCTGCCAGCACAACGCACTCTCAATTAAACGAACAGGAACTGCTGGAACAAGGTATCAAACCTAACACAATAAGACTTTCTATAGGTACAGAAAGTATCAAGGATATTATTGCTGATTTGGAACAGGCTTTTTGCTAGTCGGGAACTTTGCCCTTGAATCCCATAAGTCTTTAAAAAGACCTGACCTGAAATTTAAGTTATGTATTTTTTGGAAGTTGATATATTATTTGGTTGACAAACAGATATATGTGGTATAAAATTTTTTCGGTTCGCTTCGCTCAATTTTTTTCAGCAGACTTTCAGCTGTGATAATTAAAAGTTTTTGTCAACTTTTTTCAAAAAGTTGGCAGGGTCAAGGGGCGGCAGCCCCTTGTAGGATTTTAAAGGGCGAAGCCCTTTAAGCGACTAAACACTCAAACAAAATTTGCGTAAGCAAATTTTGACAATAATAACTTAATCGTCAACCACTCAGACGGAATTTTTTAATTGCAGAATGGAGGAAATCGTTATGGCAAAAATTTTTAAAGGTACAGCAGAACTTATCGGCAATACACCGCTTGTAGAGGCTGTCAATATTGAAAAAGCAGAAAATCTTAAGGCAACGGTTTTATTGAAATTAGAATATTTCAATCCCGCCGGAAGTGTCAAAGACAGAATTGCCAAAGCAATGATTGATGATGCTGAAAAAAGAGGAGTATTAAAGAAAAATTCGGTGATTATTGAACCGACTTCCGGAAATACAGGTATAGGACTTGCATCAGTATGTGCGGTAAAGGGATACAGGATTATTTTGACTATGCCTGAAACCATGAGTATTGAACGCAGAAATATTTTAAAAGCATATGGTGCAGAAATTGTCCTCACAGACGGTACACAGGGAATGAAAGGTGCAATCGCCAAAGCACAGGAACTGGCACAGGAAATTCCTGACAGCTTTATTCCCTCACAGTTTGAAAATCCTGCTAATCCCGATATTCACCGCAAAACGACAGGTGTCGAAATCTGGAACGATACAGATGGTAATGCAGATATTTTTGTAGCGGGTGTGGGAACAGGCGGAACACTGACAGGTGTAGGGGAATATCTGAAATCACAGAACCCTAATGTCAAAATTGTTGCTGTTGAACCTGAAACTTCTCCCGTACTTTCACAGGGAAAAGCAGGCCCTCATAAAATTCAGGGAATAGGGGCAGGATTTGTACCAAAAACACTGAATACCTCTATCTATGATGAAATTATCCCCGTTGCCAACGATAATGCCTTTGAAACAGCAAAACTTGTTGCTAAAAAAGAGGGTATATTGGTAGGAATTTCTTCAGGTGCCGCTTTATATGCAGGCTTACAGCTTGCCAAAAGACCTGAAAACAGTGGAAAAACGATTGTTGTATTGTTACCTGACAGTGGTGACAGATATTACTCTACTCCCTTATTTATCTAATCCCAAACAAAACACCGCCGTTTCTGACGGTGTTTTTTCTTTTTTGTAAAGATATCACAATGAAAAGTCTTTCGGCTAAGCGGTTGGGATTACTTTTTGCAATGCGTAATGATAAAAATCAAGGTATAGCTATGACAATTAAAAGTTTTTGTCGAACTTTTTTCAAAAAGTTCGTGGGGTCAAGGGGTGAAACCCCTTGTGGGATTTTTAAGGG
>CACYDZ010000022.1 GCA_902773265.1 uncultured Ruminococcus sp. | reverse complement strand
TTTTTGTCAACTTTTTTCAAAAAGTTGGCAGGGTCAAGGGGCGGCAGCCCCTTGTGGGATTTTTAAGGGCAAAGCCCTTAAACTCTCCGAGAAAATCCAAAATCTGCGTAAGCAGATTTTGTTTGAATTATTAGCCGATTAAAGGGCTGCCGCCCTTTAAAATCCTGCTAAGGGGCTTTGCCCCTTAACCCCACAAGCCTTTGAAAAGGCTTGACCGAAACTTTTCATTGTCATAGCCGAACTTTGCATAAACAATTTGGACAAGGAAGTGATAAAAAATGAAAATTCTGACTTGTGAACAGACAAGAATTATTGAAAAAAATCAGATAGACAGAGGGTCATCTTATTTTCAGTTAATGAACAATGCAGGTGTTGCTGTAGGAAAAACATTGATAGCTCAGCTTGGTGCAGGTGAAAATCATAGGGTAGCGGTACTTTGCGGTAAAGGGAATAATGGCGGTGATGGATTTATTGCAGCACAGTATCTGAAATCGCAAGGTCTTGAAGTATATGCGTTGCTGGTAGACGGTGAACCCCGTACAGAAGACAGCATGAGAGCTATGGAACAGGCACATTCCAACGGTGTAAGGATTTTCCGTATATGGGAACACAAACAACGGGTTAATGATTTGATTTCCAGTGCAGATTATGTCATTGATGCTATTTATGGTATAGGGTTCAAAGGTGCATTGAGTGACCGTATCAAAGATATTGCGGATTTAGTCAACAATACACGCAGTAAAGTGCTTTGTGTAGATCTTCCTAGCGGTGTCAACTGTGATAACGGAATGGTTGTCAATACGGCATTTCGTGGAGATGTTACTGTATCGTTCTCAACTTTGAAGCCGTGTCATGTTTTATACCCGTCAGTAGACTATTGCGGAAAAACAACTGTTGCTCAGGTCGGTATCAATAAAGGTGTGATTTTTGAAAGTCCTTTTCTGACCGAAACCATATCAGGAAGTAAATTAGGGTCGCTTATGCCCGAAAAAGAAATCTCAGCTCACAAAGGGTCTGTCGGTACTCTGACTTGTATAGGCGGCAGTTATGGTATGGCAGGAGCGTGTGCCATGTGTATGCAGGGAGCGTTGAGAAGTGGTGTCGGACTGTTAAAGAGTGTGGTACCTGATGAAATCTATCCTTTGTTGGCGAATGTTATTCCGCAGGCAGTATTTTTCCCATATGTCAGCAGTGATGTCAGAGAACTGCTGGACAGAGCAATGGAAAAAACAAATGCCATTGTACTGGGTTGCGGAATGGGAAACCATCAGCGGACAATGGAAATCGTAAGATATGTACTTAACAAAAGTAATGTTCCGGTAGTACTGGATGCTGATGCACTCAATGTGCTTGCTATGGAAACCGATATGCTTAAAAATCCCCGAATACCTATTGTCGTCACGCCACACCCTATGGAGATGGCAAGACTGTTGAATGTATCTGTCAATACTGTACAGAGTAATCGTATTATGGTCACTGCAGAATTTTCTAAAAAGTACAGCGTCATTACTGTACTGAAAGGTGCTTATACAGTAGTTGCCAATGCCAATGGTAAAGTGCTTATTAACCCCACAGGTAACAAGGGTATGGCAAAAGCCGGCAGCGGTGATGTTCTGGCAGGTATTATCGGCAGTTTTATCGCACAGGGAATGAGTGCCTATAACGGAACATTAAGTGGTGTATACTGTCATGGTTATGCAGGTGATTTGGCAGAAAAAAAATTCGGTCATATCAGTATGACTGCTACCGATATCATAGACTGTCTGCCTGAATGTACAAAAGCGATTTTTCAATAATTTTGTGTACCATAAGAGGATTACTTGCCATGACAATAACATCTGCTGAAAAAAGGAAAGATATTTCTTTGGAGCTTATGCGTGTAATAGCCTTATTTTTTGTTATATTTAATCATACAGGAACAGATGGATTCATACTTTTTACAAAATATAAAATTGGTAGCTTTTATTTCTGGCTGTATATGCCATGGAGTGTAGTTTGTACTTTTTCAGTACCTTTGTTTTTTATGATTTCGGGAATTACTTTGTTGAAAAAGAAAGAACCTCTAAGTGTACTTTTTCGCAAAAGAATATTGAGAAATTTACTTGTTTTATTGTTTATTTCTGTTGTTTATTATGTCAAAGATGTTCTTAGTTTTCCACAAATTTCTGTTTTCGATATCTGTATTACCTTTGTTAGAAAAATTTTTTGTGGGGATATTTCTGTTCACCTCCATTTTATGTATAAATATCTTGTATTTTTGATAGCACTGCCATTTCTTAGAGTGATTATACAGCATATATCAAAAAAAGAATTTCACTACATATTCATCACAGCATTTTCATTTAGAATTTTGGAACCTTTATTTATCAATCTGTTATCCAACGGAGCTTCTTTACAAGATGACCTTTATTATTTAAAATTAGGTTTTGTGGTATATCCTTTTTTGGGATATTATTTGTATTATATGGTTGATCTTTCCACACTGAGAAGAAAACATATCATAGGTATAGTGCTGTTGACGGTAACAGCATTGTTTTTCACTTGTTTTCTTCATATATATTCGCCTATTCCAGATAAAAGGCTTCATATGATGTTTGTGTGGATATACAGTACTGCCGTATTTATTTTAATACGATATTATTTTCTGAATATTACTAATTTATTTTTGCAAAAAATCATTTTGTCATTGGGAAGTTGTGTATTTGGTGCTTATCTGATACATATGTTAGTCATGCACTTTGCATGGGCTGAAAACATGAGATTATTTTTAACTTCTCATTTGTCTCCGCTTACGGCAATTCTGCTGTTCTGTTTACTGATTATGACCATATGTATCTCAATAACATTCATTCTCAAAAAGATTCCTTTACTGAATAAATTATTGTAATTACACATCGTTTCATACACGATGTGAAAGAGAGGCTATAATGATACTATCACCTGTCGAAAAAAAGAAAGACATTTCTTTAGAACTTATCCGAATTTTCACGGCTTTCTTTATCATATTTCATCATACAGGCACAGAAGGATTTTCTCTTTTTTCACGCTATGAAGTCGGAAGTTTGGAATATTGGTTATACAAACCGTGGTACGCATTTTGTTGTTTTGATGTAGCGATGTTTTTTATGATTTCGGGAATTACTTTGTTGAAAAAGAAAGAACCTCTAAGTGTACTTTTTCGCAAAAGAATATTGAGAAGTTTAATCGTCTTAGTACTGGTTTCTGTTATCTATTATGTGATAGATGTACTGAGTTTTCCGCAAATTTCCATCATAGATATTATCGTTACTTTCTTTAGAAATTTTTTCTGCGGAGCTGTTTCGGGACATCTCCATTTTATGTATAAATATCTTGTGTTTCTGATAATGATTCCATTTTTGCGTAAAATAGCACAGAATATCTCCAAACAGGAATTACACTATATGCTGATTGTCGCATTTGCGGTTCAGTTTTTTGCACCGATGTTTGCCAAACTGTTATCTGACGGCAGTTCTTTACAAGGTGATATTTCTTATCTGGATATTATTTTTATTACCTATCCTTTTTTCGGGTACTATCTGTATTATGTATTTGACTTCAGCAAAATCAGAACAAAACATATTATAGGTATGGTATTGTGTTCAGT
>CACYDZ010000021.1 GCA_902773265.1 uncultured Ruminococcus sp. | reverse complement strand
TTTGTCGAACTTTTTTCAAAAAGTTCGTGGGGTCAAGGGGTGAAACCCCTTGTGGGATTTTTAAGGGCAAAGCCCTTAAACTCCCCGAAAATAACCAAAATTTTCGTAAGAAAATTTTGCTGATTTACCACTAAAACGGAGAAATGACTATGAGTATAATTCTTTATATCACCGTAATGGCAGGCGTTACTTACC
The DNA here is from genome assembly GCA_902773265.1 of uncultured Ruminococcus sp. Classification (GTDB taxonomy): domain Bacteria; phylum Bacillota; class Clostridia; order Oscillospirales; family Acutalibacteraceae; genus CAG-964. The sequence goes on along the minus strand of CACYDZ010000021.1, from coordinate 2,722 downwards.
TCGTGCGAATGATACCTTTTACCTTTTTCCGTAAAAAAATCAATTCCGCATTCATCAAAAGTTTTATGTACTATATTCCCTATGCTGTGCTTAGTGCAATGACTATCCCCGCTATCTTTTACAGTACGGGAAATATGACTACCGCTTTTATCGGTACGGCTGTCGGTATCTTTCTGGCTTACTGCAATATGCCCCTTATCGTAGTGGCTCTTGCCTCCTCTCTGACCGCACTTCTCTGCGGACTGATTTTATAATAAAAGCTCTTTTCTCTTATGTTTGTTCAACAGAAACAACACCTAAATTTATTCGAGAGGAGATAAGCCATATTCTGAAAGTTTGATGTTGGTGTTGATGACAGAAACATGGTTTGCGATAGAAAAGACTATAATAGAATCTCTGGTATCACGCACATATAACGGAGCATAACCGCTTTTTTTGAGAAGTTGCTGGGTTTCATCTGTCGTCAGCGATAAACCGAAACACAACATAATCACCTTATCTCTGGAAATTTTCTTGTTTGTCTTTCCTTGAAGAATTTCATAGCAGTATTCCCGTTTCATACCCGAATTTTTGACCACATCTTTTTTGGGAATATGTTTCTTTGCCATAAAATAATTAATCAGTTCGGTGAGTGTACCGAAAAAAATTTCGTTGTCGTTCTCCTGAAAGTAATCCTCAACCGTTTTTTTCGATTTTAGAATTTTCATCAGTTCATCTGTACTTTTTTTCATATTGCTATTCCTTTCTTTGACAAGATGTGATAAAATACTTCCATAAAATATTTCTTTGTGAGGTGATTTATCATAGATACGGCACAGTTATGGAATTTTTCGGTTGTGAGCAGGATTTCACGAAATATCAGTCTGATACGGAACAATATCAGTAATGAGATGATGATACAGCGTATTTCCCCGACAGATACCTATGATACTTTGAAAGCTGTCGCTTCTATCAGACACCCTAATCTGATGACGGTTTATGATGTGGTCAAAAAAGACGGCGTATGCGTAAGTATCTGCGAATTTATCGGCGGAACAACTTTACAATTTCATGTGGAAAATACAGGCGGTTATCCTGTCGATACGGTGAAAAAAATTATGTATCAGGTCTGTGACGGATTGTCTGTATTACATAAGAACGGCATTGTTCACCGTGACATCAAACCCGAAAATATTATGATGGACAACAATGGGAATATCAAAATTATTGATTACGATATTACACGCATCATTAAATCACAACAAAATCACGATACCAACATTTTAGGTACGGCTGGCTATGCCTCACCTGAACAGTTCGGTTTTTCGCAGACCACTCACAAAGCCGATATTTATTCGTGTGGAGTGCTGATGAACTATCTGCTGACAGCAAAACTCCCTAACGAAAAACTCTATCAGGGAAAACTGACACCCGTTATTCAGAAATGTATCGAAATTGATGAAAAAAACCGTTTCGACAATATTGACGATTTGAAAAAGGCAATTCTCAAAGAAAGAGCGAATGTCGGTGAAATTCAATTCCGTCCTTTACCGGGATTTCGTGGCAAGCATATTTTACCTAAAATTCTGATGACGATTGTTATTGCTTTTTGGTTATTGCTTTTATTTGTAGTGATTGCTGTCATTACTCAACTTATACAGGAACAATCATTAAGAAAACTTGATGTGATTATGCCGCTGAATTTTCTGTTTTTCTGGAGTGCCATACCGTATTTTCTGTTTGGCGATATTTTTGAGCTGTCAGAAAAAATTTATCCCAAAGACCCTAAAATCGGACGCTTTATCCAGAAAGGCTTGGGGTTTATCAGTTTTATTTTTGGATTTGCCCTCATGTTTCTTTGATACTTTGATTATAGCACATAAAAATCAAAAAATGTATGCTGTCAGCATACCAAAATAAAAAGTAATCTTGTATAATACAGATACAAGGTTACTTTTTTATTACAGGAGGTAATAACCATGAAAAAAAGAAAATCTATTGCTGTTATTTTGGCGGGAATGATGTTACTGTCGGTAACAGCGACACTTGGCGGTTGCGGAAAAGAAGAGGAAACCGTAGCACGGACTTCAAGTATTATATCGCACGATGACACAAGCGAAGAAGAAACCGAAGCGGAAACTGAAGAAGAACCCGAAGAGGAAACTGAAGAAGAAACTGAAGAAGAAACTGAAACTCCTACCGAAAAACCAACCTCAAAACCTACCGAAAAGCCTACCGAAAAACCAACCTCAAAACCTACCGAAAAAAAATCTATCAAAGATAGATTGAACAACCTTAAAGAAAAATTTCAGGATAAAAAAGATGAAGTTGAAGAGAATGTTGTCACCCCTGAATTTAAAAAGACAATGGACGAATATGAAAAATGGTTCGATGAGTATATTGCTTTCATGAAAAAGTATAAGGAAAATCCTGATGATATGACTTTGCTGATGGATTACACAAAATTTCTCTCTGATTATACAACTATGATGGAAAAATTAGATGCTATTGATTCCGATGAACTTTCTACAGCGGACGCTTTGTATTATGCAGAAGTTCATGAAAGAATTTACAAAAAACTGAAAGAAGTAGAGTAACAGAAAATTGCTGAGGAAATGCCGTTATCATGACGGCATTTTTTTATGTCAAAATCTGCTTACGCAGATTTTGTTTGAGTTTTTAGCCGATTAAAGGGCTGCCGCCCTTTAAAATCCTGCTAAGGGGCTTTGCCCCTTAACCCCAC
>CACYDZ010000020.1 GCA_902773265.1 uncultured Ruminococcus sp. | reverse complement strand
GCATATTTCTGAAAAACAGTATTTACATTTCGTTTGTTGGGCGGAAGATTGTTGATACATTCTCCATCAAAATAAATTTCTCCGCTGTCAGGTTGCAGAAAGCCCCCGATAATTCTCAGCGTGGTTGTCTTTCCGCAACCGCTGGGTCCAAGAAGTGTGATAAATTCTTCATGCTCAATGTCCAGATTGAGCTTGTCCAGAATTACCTCACCGTCAAACGACACTTCAATATCTTTTAAAGAAACTACAGGATTGTTACTCAACTCATTATGCACCTCCATTTTAGTCAATTAGTAATTTGTCACTCGTAATCCGTAATTACTTCTTATTCCAAATTGCTAATTTCAAACAAAGTACATTGTAAAACACGATAACATTTTAGTCAAGTAAATCAGAAAAATATTTCTTTTCCTTTTCCCATTTTTAAATTAATCAACAAAATAATTTCTTTATAGGAATATCTGTTGTATACTGTTGCTTTTTTTAAAAAAAATATTATAATAGAAACTGAAAATATTTTTTGAAACGGAATGATAATCATGATAAATTTAATCCTTACAGAAACTGAAACCGTTGTTAATGAACTGCTCTCTGTCGCTAAACTTAAAGACGGCGATATCTGTGTCATCGGATGTTCTACAAGCGAAATTACAGGCAATAATCCCGGTACAAATTCTACTCCTGAACTGGCTGAGGCTGTCTTTGAGGTAATTTATAAAATCCTCTCCCAACACCATATCTACATAGCTTCTCAATGTTGTGAACATCTTAACCGTGCTATCGTCATTGAAAGGGAAATCGCTGAAAAAAAAGGCTTCGAAATTGTCAATGTTATCCCTCAGCCTAAAGCGGGAGGGTCTTTCGCTACCGCTACCTACAAAGCACTTCAAAATCCTGTTGTGGTTGAAAAAATCAAAGCTGATGCCGGAATTGATATCGGTGGTGTACTTATCGGTATGCACCTTAAAGAAACCGCTGTACCTGTTCCCCTCAGACAACGCACTATTGGTCAGGCAAGAATTATCGCTGCCAGAACCCGTCCCAAATTTATCGGCGGTGTAAGAGCTGTCTATGATGATACCTTAATGTAACTCTCTGATTTTCTCAAAGAAAGGAGCTGTCTCTTTTGAACAATCTCGAAAACAACGCTGACAATCATGATTACAAAACAGAATTTCTGGAAATTTTTAATCAGTATGTCACCCGTCCGGGAAAAGACCGCCTGCTTGACTGGATAAGTAAAACGGATTTCTTTACTGCTCCCGCAAGCACGAAATATCATTGTGCCTGCGAACATGGTCTGGTTATGCACAGTATCAGCGTTTTCAATGTCATGATGGAAAAACATTACGATGAGGAAACCGACAATATCGAAAGTTTTGCTATCACCGCTTTACTTCATGACATCTGCAAGGCTAACTTCTATAAGGTTTCTACCCGTAATGTCAAAAATGAGGAAACGGGTAAATGGGAAAAAGTCCCTTACTACGCTATTGAAGATGCTTTCCCTTACGGTCACGGGGAAAAGTCTGTCTTTCTTATCGAAAGATTTATGCGTCTGAAAATTGATGAGGCTATGGCTATCCGCTGGCATATGGGCGGTTTTGAAGAAACTAACGGCTATACGATGAGTCAGGCTTATGAAAAATACCCTCTTGCCGTCAAATTACATCTCTCCGACCTCGAATCTACTTATCTCCGTGAAAAACATACCTCTATGGTGGATTGAGATTATCAGCATAAGAAAAATTAGAGAATGGAGTAAGATTGCCATATGAAAAAATCACTTAAAAAACTGACCTCTTTCTTTGTCAGCTGTACACTGCTCTCAACAATAGCTATATCCTCATTTTCGCCCGCTTCGGCTGTACAGAATACTTCTTCCGCTGTCAATGACCCTACTGTTGCGGCTCATTGTATCTACAGCTATCCCGACCTCTCTCAGACAAGCGGTAACTTCCTGAGCTTTATGATTGATTTCAAAACCGATAATCAGGCTATGTCTACCTACTGGCAACTCTGCCAGGCAAATCTCGATGTCTCGGAATTGAAATCCCAATATCCCAATGTCAGCAATGCCACCTTTTACGGCGGATTCCAGATTTCTCCCAATAAAATCAATACGCTTTTCTCTTTCTGGGATATTCTCAACGGTACTGACGAAAGCAATGTCATCACCACACCGACAAGAATATATCCCGAAGGTGCTGAACATCTTTTCGGCGGTGAGGGTAACGGACATAACTACTTCATGGACTATGAATGGAAACCTGATACATGGTATACGCTTCTGGTACACTGCTGGAAAGATAAAGCAACAGGCAAAACCTTTATCGGACAATGGATACGGGATATACAGAACGGCGAATGGATTCTGACAAGCTATTTCAACACCACTTTATCAGAAACCTGTATTCAGGGCGGAATGTCGCAGTTTATGGAAAGTTTCAGCCGACCGTACTGGGGATTGAAACGGGATATGTATCTTAAAAATATCTATACCTATGACAAAATCAAACAAAAATGGTTTTCTCTGGATAAAATGTCAATGTACTACAGCTATATGTTCCCCGATAAAAACGGAACCCACAATATGGAAATTACTGATGAATATTTCTATGGCAGTGCAGGTGAAAAAGTGGAAAATCAGGCTCTCTACGACAGCCAGAATCCCAAATTCCTGACGGGAACTGTTTCACAACCTGATATGCCTGATTTCGGCAGTCTTTCACTGAATACCATGCGTACTGACAACACAAAACTGGTATGGGATTTTTCAAAAAATAATGCCCCTATACTTTCATTCGATACAGATATCATCAATACGGACACAATGGCTGTCACTTCGTACAGCTGTACCCGTCCTGAAATTCATGAGCTTTCGCTGGATACACTGTCTGACGGCAATTATCTGATACATACACAGTTTACAGATGTCTTTGACAGAAATCTTTCCTATGATTATGCCGTCACCGTCAAAGGGAAAACTCTCACGGGTAAACCGTCTGCAATACTCTCAGGCGACTTCAATGAAGATTGTACTGTCACGATAAAAGATGTTATCGGTATTCTTCGGGAAAATGTCGGCATTTCTTCGGCAAACCGCTATCAGAAATGGCTTGGCGATGTCAACCGTGATGATGAAATTTCTGTAAAAGATGCTGTCCTCATTCAAAGATGGCTTGTCAATGAAGAAACCAAATACCCGATAGGAAAAACTGTTGACATTTCTCCGTCACCTGCTCCCGTTATTCTTCCTCAGATTCAGGAATCTCCCACACAACCTCCTACACAGCCTCCTGTAAGCCATACGGTAAAATTTACCGACAATAAAAACTGGGGAAATATCTTTATCTACGCATGGAACGATACTACTCAACTTTCCGCCGCAGAATGGCCCGGCGTGGCTATGCAATATGATTCCTCTAATTCTTACGGTCAGAAAATCTATAAAGCAGATATCCCCTCTTCCTGTACACATATCATTTTTACTACAAAAGACGGTTCTCCACAAACACAGGATATTCTGTTTGACAGCACTGCCAACGGCTATTTTATTACCGATGACACTACTACCAATTCTTTCGGCAAAACTGTATATATCGCAAAATCATGGTAAGGCAAATGCCAAAATATGATTGTGCAAAAAAAATGGTCAGAGAAAAATTTCTCCGACCATTTTTTTAGTCTGTTAATCCATATGGAATTTGTGGTTCAAATTTTCATCAGGCTGTATCGTGACAACAATGGGTCTATGAATAATATCGTATTTATATAAAGCGTCTGATACAATATACCCGAAAGAAAAAGTTGTATATTCATAAGGAACTGTGCTTATCGGATAATTATTGATATTATCAAATTTCGGTACACGAACAGTAACTTCCTTTAGTGCCTGACTATCTGCCTGTGTAATCTGTTCCACAATACTTTCTCCTATTTCTTTACAAGTCTGATAAGGTACCCATGCAGAAGAATTAATGGTAAAATTATGAGAGAAAAATATACTAAAACTGATAATCACATAAATATATAACGGTATAAAAATCAAAAATATTCTGATGTTCTGCAAAACATATATCAACAATACAATGAAAATCAGTATCATATATAGCGTACAGCCAAACATAACATCTGCACGACACAGATATCCTACATAAATTTTGGCACCTATCAATATTTCAAATACGCTGCAAATGACAAGACAATAAGTAAAACACAATATATATTTCAAACAGGCTTTATCTTTAATATTCTGCTTCTTCCTCTTGACCAGAAAAATAATTGTCGCTACAACAAATACTCCCACAAATGATACAATAAACATCTTACTCAGAGATACCTTGTAAAAATCAAAAAATGCTTTTATTGCCATCGGAATGGAGGATATTGTCGTATCATTGCCTATCATATCGGAACGACCACCGTTAATTTCAAATATCAGCGAAATCAACCATAAAACTATGCTTAAACACTCTAATACCGTATTCTGAACTGTTTCGCAAATGATTTTTCCGACCTGCTTTTTATGTTTTTTGATTTGCTCTATCAGACAAATCAATATGCGGTAACTTATCAGCGAAATCAAAATAATTGTCTGGAATAAGTCTGAAAAAATTGCCAGATAAACCATTACCAAAAGTATTCCTATACGGACATATCTACGCTCTTTGAATATCTTAGTAACATCAAAAGTCAACAGATAAAATACAAGACCTGCATTCCATAAATTCGGTATTGCATAATAAAAAATACAGGTTGTATACAATGCCATAAACATATGCTGATTTTTTCCGCCATCGGCAAGATATCGCAGATATACCATAAAGTGCATGATGAAAAATATCAGCGAAATACTGATGACCAGAAATAACGGCAACTGCTTTTTCTTTTTCAGGAACATAACAAACAGTACAAAATAAACCATAATACATATGCTGTACCATATTCCATATCCAATACTGGTAGCATCTATAAACCCTATATCGAACAGTGGCATAAGAACAAACGCACAAACATATGTAACTCCGCTCATCATATTCTCAGGCAATACCCGACACGGATTCCACTCTCCCCATAATGGTGTACCTATTCTGTCATATGAAGCATATAGCCAGTCGTCAGTATTGAATATCACCAACGGGTGTATCTTCAGAAATACAACCAACAAAAACCCGAACACCAATACAAAATAACTGCTGTAAATGACTTTCTCTTTATATTTATGCAAAAAACATTCTCCTTAATTAGTGGTTCGTGCCGGAAAGTGTGTGGTTATTTCAGGCTTAAAATAATATCATCAACATCTTTTCCCGGAGGAATCATCGGAAGTACATTGGCATCAGGAGAAATCTGAAAATCTATCACCACAGGTTCATGAAGCTGTACGGCTTTTTCCAGTGTCGGCAAAATATCTTCTGATTTCGATACCGCAAATCCCTCAATACCATAGGCTTTTGCCGCTGCCACAAAATCTGTTGCACGGTGAGGGTCTGTAGACGAAAAGCGTCTGCCGTAAAACAATTTCTGCCATTGTCTTACCATGCCAAGTACACGGTTATTAAATACCATCACTATTACGGGAATGTTGTAGCTTTTCAGTGTAACCATCTCGTTCATATTCATATGGAAACTGCCGTCACCTGTGACAAGGAATACTTTTTTATCCGGATTACCCATATATGCCCCGATAGCGGCACCCATACCGTAACCCATTGTTCCCAATCCACCTGAAGTCAGAAATGTTCTGGGTTTTCTGAACTTACATTCCTGTGCTACCCACATCTGATGCTGTCCGACATCTGTTACCACTATGTCATCATCACTTCTCAGACTCTCCAATGCTCTCAGAATTTCCTGTGGTGTGATATATCCTTCCTCTTTCACTTCGGTAACTGTTTTATAAGCCTCTAATTCTGCTTTCCACTTTGTGTGGTGCTGTTGGGACAGCTTTTTATTGATGGCGACCAATACAGGCTTGACATTTCCTAAAATACTTTTGTCTACCATAACATTTTTATTGATTTCTTTTCGGTCTATATCAATCTGAATGATAGTTGCTTTTGCTCCGAATTTTTTGGTATCGCCTGCTACCCTGTCTGAAAATCTTGCTCCTGCTACAAAAATCAGGTCAGCTTTTTTTATCGCCATTCCCGTTTCAATAACACCGTGCATTCCCATATTGCCCGCAAACAAAGAATGGTCACCGGGAACACAACCCATTCCCATCAATGAACAACATACAGGTGCATCCAATAATTCTGCAAATTTTGTCAGTTCTTCTGATGAATTGCTTAAAATTACTCCTCCCCCTGCATAAATTGCAGGTCTTTCACTTTTTTCCAGTAAGGCAACAATCTCATCTATCTGATTTTCGTCAATGACTGAAAATTCTTTCTCTTCTTCTCTGACGATAGTTTCTCTGACATATTCTGTCTTTAAAACAGTGATATCTTTGGGTACATCAATCAGTACAGGACCTTTTCTGCCTGATTCGGCAATTTTGAATGCTTTTCGGATTGTAGGAGCAAGTTCTTCCATAGAGGATATTTGAAAACTTGCTTTAGTTACAGGCTTGACAATATTGGCAATATCCACTTCCTGAAAACTGGACTTTCCCAGTAATGCTCTGCCGACATTTCCCGTAATCGCAACAAGCGGAATACTGTCCATAAAAGCTGTGGCAATACCCGTGACCAGATTGGTTGCTCCCGGTCCTGATGTGGCAATCACAACACCTGTCTTGCCCGTTACTCTCGCATAACCGTCTGCGGCATGAGAGGCACCTTGTTCATGTGCTGTCATAATATGCCTGATTTTATCGCTGTACTTGTAAAGTGCATCATAAATTTCCAGCACCGCTCCGCCGGGATAACCGAAAACAGTATCTACTCCCTGTTCAAGCAGACATTCTGCAATAATCTCTGAACCCTTTAATTCCATATTTTAACAATTCCTTTCCAATATAACATTTTTATTTGACAAAATAAAAATCATACAGATTAGATTTTATCCTTTTCGCCTGTATTTGTCAAGCAAATGTGTCAAAATCTGCATACGCAGATTTTGTTTTGAATTTTCAGCCGTTTAAAGGGCTGCCGCCCTTTAAAATCCCGCTAAGGGGCTTTGCCCCTTAACCCCACAACTTTTTGAAAAAAGTTGACAAAAACTTTT
>CACYDZ010000019.1 GCA_902773265.1 uncultured Ruminococcus sp. | reverse complement strand
TTGAAGAGTTTAAGGGCTTTGCCCTTAAAAATCCTATCAGGGGCGTTGCCCCTGAATCCCACGAACTTTTTGAAAAAAGTTCGACAAAAACTTTTTCGGCTTACTTCGTTCGGAAATCTCTATCCGAAAATCATCTGTTAATTATCGTTTTCGCTTTGAAAGTTTTATACGGTCTTTTTTTCCTAAGAATTTTTTGAAAAGAATGCTATAAATTCTGTCACAATACACATAGTTTATCTGTACGCCACACAAAAAAATATACAGCGTAAAATATACCGCAAACATCATTCCGGCAAGATAAGTTAGACTGCCATAAAGCGAAAAGCCGTTGAATGTTTCAATATAGACATTCATTATCTTAGAAATGCTGATACACCCTAATGCGGTGATTACTGCTCCGGGTATCTGCATTCTGAACCTGGCAAGATACGGCTTGGCAACACAGCTTTTCAGATAAAATTTCAGTCCCAGAGAAATGGCTATCACCAATAATACGAAAAACACCAGATACCGTATACTGAAAACAATCTGTACCACAAAGGGTAAAGCGTTCATATGTGGCATAATGAAATGGTTCAATAAATCAAACAAAAACAACAATAACGGCAATACCACCAGTACCACTAACAGAAAAAGCGTATGTACTGTGGCTAACAATCGCTTGACTATCCAGTTTCGGGTATCTTTGATACCGTAAATAATATCAATTCCCTGTGTAATCGCAAAAACACCGTTGCCCGCTGACCATAAGGTGACAAGTATTGTGGTAAAAGCAATTTCCATTGATTTGATATAGGTTTCATCAACAATATTCTGTAAATACTGTCCGAGATTAAAGGCTTCTTCCAGTTCGGCATAATACCGCATAAGAATATCCTGCGAAATTCCCATCGCCGTCAGCAACGAAAACGCAAATACCAGAAACGGTATCGCCGCCATCAAAACAAAAAAAGCCGCTTGTCCCGCTATCATCGAAATATGGTCTTTATCATTTTTATCCAGATAATTCTGAACATGGGTAATAATGGTTTTCATGGATTTTCCTTTTTTCATCACTGTCACCTATACGAATTGTCTTTGAAGTCGGCGGTTGTCGGTTCAGACGCAAGCGTATTTTCTGTTGTGATGGTTTCTGTCGTACTTTCTGTGGGTTTTTGGGTATCTGATGATGGTTCTTTGTCACAAGCAAACAGAAATATCGTCAACAATAAAGTACAAATCAAGGTAAAAACAGAGGATTTTTTCATATGCACACTTACCTTTACCCTCTCATACACAAAAAAGCACACATCGTTCCACGATGACCATTTGTTGCACGGTGTGACCAGAGTAATTCACTGTTGCATTTCGTACAGACATCACTGACGGTAATGTTTTTTTCGGGTACTCCACAAGATAAAATGACCTGTCGGTTGGTTTCCAATAAATCAATCCTGTATTTTCCGTCCCCTGTCGGAAAGGCAATCTTCTCTATACAAATATTTTCCATTCCCGCAAACTGTTCATAACAGGATTTATCTACCTCATAACAACATTCGGAAATCGCAGGCCCTATACAGCAGAGAATATTTTCCACCTGACAACCATAATCCTGCTTCATCATATCAATTACTTTTCCGGCAATACGCCCTACCGTTCCACGCCAGCCACCGTGAGCAAGTGCGATGACTTTTTGGGAAGTATCCACAAAAAAAAGTGGTGTGCAGTCAGCATAGTAAGTCACCAAAGTAACATCAGGTTCGTTGGTGACAAGAGCATCTACACTCTGAATATCTTTTGGTCTTGTAATGCCGACACCGTAATTTTCATGGGTGACTTTTCTCACAAAAGTATGATGGTCTTGTGAGGACGCAACCAGCGTATCAAAATCCAGACCCACTGCCTCACAAAAGCGTCGGTAATTTTCCATGACATCATCAGGATTATCTCCCCGATTAAAAGCAAAATTCATCGTGGAAAATTCGCCCTTGCTTACCCCTCCCAGACGGGTCGAAAAAGCATGGGTGATAAAAGGAATTTCTGACAATACATCATAGGTAAGAAACGGAATGCCTTTATGGACATTCAGGTGCATAACTTTACTGCTAAAAGCGGGTAAATTCATCAGATTGACCTCCGTAAGTACTTTAATCTTTACACGGTGATGTGGAAAGTGTTATAATAAAGATAGTTATTCTGCAATAAACAACAGGAAGTGATTTTTTATGGGAATTTTCGGAAAGAAACTTTTCGGCAACAATATTGATGTGAATTGTGAATACTGTCATCATGCACAACCCGTCAACGATATCTTCATCTGCACTCGCAACAAAACTCTTACCAACGGCAAATGTATCGACTTCAGCTATAACCCTTTGATGAGAGTACCTAAAACGATGCCGAATTTACCAAAGTTCAATCCCAAAGATTTTGAACTCTGAACATAAAACAGACCGATTTGTTTTTGTATAGACAAATCAGTCTGTCTGTCAGATTTACTGATAAACAACGGCAGACAATACTACCGAACCAATAAGAAGTACTGCACAAATAATGGCAACAATTCTCACAAAAAGTTTCTGCTTTTTATTATAGTTCATCATATCACCCCTTTGCGTTAATATTGATGTCATAAATCCATTATAGTATAAAACCAATGTAAATTCAACAGGAAGATTGCTGAAAAATGGGATAATCCGAAAAAAAGGAAGTGTCTGGCTATGGTTCACATTTATTACGGTGACGGAAAAGGAAAAACAACAGCAGCAGTGGGATTGGCAATAAGAGCCAGCGGTGTGGGAAAAACAGTATTGTTCACGCAATTTCTGAAAAGCGATATCAGTGGAGAAAGACGCATACTGGAATGTATACCCAGTGTGAAAATGCCCAAACTTCCTGAAAAACTTAAATTTATCTTCGATACCACCCCTGAAGAACATATGCAGTTCAAACACGATGCTGTGGAGTTATATCGCTATCTGCTGAGAAATTTTAATAAATATGATATGGTTATTGCAGACGAAATCTTTTCGGCAGTAGATGTCGGGTTTATTACTCTGTCGGATATCCGAAAACTGATTGATGAGTTTCCTAAAGAAAAAGACTTAATTCTTACGGGACATTCTGTGGACAAAAGTATTATTGCTTATGCAGACTATGTGTCTATTATCACTAAGGTCAAACACCCTCATGATGACGGTGTGAAAGCCAGACGGGGTATTGAGTATTGACTTTTCGCAAAATGACAAGATAATCGTTTTTAAAATCCATTTGCCCACTGTATTGCCAAAAAGTGGGCAAATTCTATGAGGGGCAACCCCTTCAATTTTATTGGCATTTTTTCGATTAAAGGGCGTTGCCCTTTAAAATCCCATCAGGGGCATTGCCCCTGAACCCCACGAACTTTTTGAAAAAAGTTCGACAAAAACTTTCAAGGTTTACTCTACTTGGATTGTTTATCAGACTTCCG
>CACYDZ010000018.1 GCA_902773265.1 uncultured Ruminococcus sp. | reverse complement strand
TAAAAGTTTCGGTCAAGCCTTTTCAAAGGCTTGTGGGGTCAAGGGGCAAAGCCCCTTGTGGGATTTTAAAGGGCAAAGCCCTTTAATGACTAAAAATTCAAAACAAAATTTGCGTATGCAAATTTTGACAATCATGACTTGATTTCCAGTTTTTTCTGTAATTCTCTTTGTGCCTGCGGTAAGGCAAGATAGAGAGGTAAAAGTTGCTGGGCGGTAACGGTATTACCTGATTTTGCCAGTTTTTCACCGATAAGGGCAACACTGCTGCTTTGCGGATAGCGTAAATGTTCGGGAGCAACTTCAAGATGGGAAAGATGATGATTTAACAGAGAATAGGCCGTTTCACTGCCGTCACCTGAAAGTATTATGGTTTCATTAGGGTAATTCTGTCGAGCAAAAGTGATGATTTCATCAGCAGATAAAGGTTGGTCGTTGGTCAGTCTGTCAACAGTGCCATCTTTGTGACAGCGGAAAAAGGCACAGAAAAAGCGTTGACATCTTGCATCAATCACACTGCATACCAATGTATCACTGCCGTAAAAATTATAGGCGATTGCCTCCAGAGAAGAAACACCGACACAAGGTTTGTTTTCGGCAAAAGCCAATCCTTTGACCGCAGAAATACCTATTCTCAGTCCCGTAAAAGAACCCGGTCCTAAAGAAACCGCAAAACAATCCATATCTTTTAAAGAAAGAGAAGCTGTTTTCAGAAGATTTTCCGTCATGGGCATGAGGGTTGTGCTGTGGGTGAGACCTGCATTAAGATAGAATTGTCCCAGAATTTTACCGTCACGAAGGCAGGCTACCGAAACAGCTTTTGATGAGGAATCCATAGCCAGTATATTCATAAAATCAGTCACACCTTTCAACGGTAAAAATTCTTTGATTTTCGTTATCGCCTTTTGTGATAGTGATTTTTATACAGTTTTCAGGTAAGGCATTTTCGATATTTTCACTCCATTCAATAACGAGAATACCGTTATCCAGATAATCAAAAAATCCGATAGAGTACAAATCGTCCCAAGTAGAAATCCTGTACATATCAAAATGATATACCGTGAATTTTGCATGGTATTCATTGACGAGAGCAAATGTCGGACTGGACACACAGTTTTCCGCCCCAAGTCCTTTGACAAGACCTGTCGTGAAAGCAGTTTTTCCCATTCCCAGACCGCCGAACAAGGCAATAACTTCTGTACCGTTAAGTGTTTCGGCAATCGCTTCGCCGATAGTCAATGTTTCTTCATAGGAATTACTTTGATAAACAACACGGTTCATAAGATAACCTCAGAATAATCCTGAAATCACACCGTCTTCACTGACATCAATTTTTTCGGCTGACGGTATTTTTGGCAATCCCGGCATGGTCATGATATCGCCTGTGTAGACCACCACAAACCCTGCACCGTTGGAAAGTCTGACATCTCTTACGGTAACGGTAAACCCTTTGGGAACACCTAACAGTGACGGATTATCAGAAAGAGAATATTGTGTTTTAGCAATACATACAGGCATACTGTCACCGCCGAGTTCAATAATTTTCTTCAGTGATTTTTCTGCCTGTGCTGTAAAGACAACATCATCAGCACGATAAATTTCCATAGCAATTTTTCTGACTTTTTCTTTTACAGAAAGAGTATCTTCATACATAAAGTGGAACGCATTTTCTTTTTCGCAGGCTTCAACGACTTTGGCAGCAAGTTCTCTGCCACCTTCACCGCCTTTGGCGAACATTTCCGCAGTAGCAAAATCAGCACCTTTTTCCTGACAATACTCTTTGATATAATCAAGTTCTTCATCAGTGTCGGTGAGGAATTTGTTGATAGCCACAACAACGGGAACACCGTATTTTCTCATATTGTCGATGTGAACGCCTAAATTACCGATACCTCTTTTAAGTGCTTCAAGGTCAGGCTTACCCGTTTCCGTTTTGGGAACACCGCCGTTGTATTTCAAGGCACGACAAGTGGCAACAAGAACAATCGCATTTGGTGTAAGTCCTGCATAACGGCATTTGATATCGAGGAATTTCTCTGCCCCCAAATCCGAACCGAAACCGGCTTCGGTAATGCAGTAATCCGCCAGTTTCAAAGCCAGTTTTGTTGCTCTTACAGAGTTACAGCCGTGAGCAATATTGGCGAAAGGCCCTCCGTGCATGATAGCAGGTGTACCTTCGATAGTCTGTACAAGATTAGGCATGATGGCATCTTTGAGTAAAGCAGTCATCGCACCGTCAGCCTTGATATCTCTGGCATATACGGGAGTATCGTCATAGGTATAGGCAACCAGAATTTTTCCCAGCCGTTTTTTCAGGTCTTTGATATCGGTGGCAAGACAGAGAATTGCCATAACTTCACTGGCAACCGTAATCTGGAAAGAATCCTCACGGGGAACGCCGTTGACTTTTCCACCCATGCCACTCACAATAAAACGAAGTTGTCTGTCGTTCATATCCAGACATCTTTTGAATACTACTCTTCTGGGGTCAATACCAAGTACATTTCCTTGCTGGATATGGTTGTCCAGCATAGCACACAAAAGATTGTTGGCTGATGTGATAGCGTGCATATCGCCTGTGAAGTGCAGGTTGATATCTTCCATAGGGAGTACCTGTGCATAACCGCCACCTGCTGCACCGCCCTTAATTCCGAAAACAGGTCCTAAAGACGGTTCTCTTAAAGCAATAATGGCATTCTTGCCGATTTTTGCCATAGCCTCACCAAGACCTGTGGTAACGGTAGTTTTTCCTTCGCCCGCAGGCGTGGGATTGATAGCTGTAACTAATACCAGCTTGCCGTTAGGGTTATCTTTGACCCGTCTGAAAAGTGACTGATTAAGTTTTGCTTTATATTTTCCGTAAAGTTCCAGTTCGTCATCAAGTATACCCAGTTCATGAGCAACATCAGTAATGGGTCTTAATGCGGTTTGTTGAGCAATTTCAATGTCAGAAAGCATAGAAAAGCACCTCCATTAGATAATATCAAGATTATAGCATATCTGTAATTTTTTAACAAGTCTGTCCGTCAAAATAATTCGGTTAAAGGGCTGCCGCACAGTGTCTGTGTTCCCAACCCTTTAAAATCCTGCCCAAAGGCTCCGCCTTTGGAATCCGCCCACTTTTTGAAAAAAGTGGGTCAAAAACTTTTAATTGTCACAGCCGAACTTATGATAAACAATCCGAACGAAGTGAGCCGGAAAAGTTTTTGTCGAACTTTTTTCAAAAAGTTCGTGGGGTCAAGGGGTGAAACCCCTTG
>CACYDZ010000017.1 GCA_902773265.1 uncultured Ruminococcus sp. | reverse complement strand
TTATCAGCTTATTGCCACCGACCTGGACGGCACACTACTGGACGATAACAAACAGATTTCCATAGAAAATCAGAAAGCTATCCGTTACGCCATAAAAAAAGGCATTAAAATTATCCCTTGTACGGGCAGAGCTGTACAGGGAGTTACCAAATTTCCGTTTCTGACCTCACTAAAGACACTTGCTGTAACCCATAACGGAGGTATGATTATTAATCTTGCCGATAATCAGATTATCTATAACTGTACACTTCAGGACGATGATGCGGAATTTATCATCAACAAAGGATTTTCATTGGATACCAATATGTGCGTGTGGATTGATAATCAGCTTTACTGCAATCAAATCAACGAATACACCTTGAAATACAGCACGATTAACAGTGTAGCACCATTGACATTTCGTTCTTACACAAATTTACCCGACAAAAAAGTTACCAAAATCTTATGGTACGATACGGAAAACAATATTTCCGCTTATTCTCAGACAATGGGACAGTCTGTTTCTGAAAATGTAACCTGTTGTACATCAACTCCCCATTTCCTCGAATTTTTCAGCAGTAAGACCTCAAAAGCGATTGCCCTTGCGTATATAGGCAATCTCTATGGGATAAAAAGAGAAAATATCATTGCTTTCGGTGATGAAAAAAACGATATGACCATGCTGGAATTTGCAGGTATGGGTATTGCTATGGCGAATGCCCGTGATGAAGTCAAGGCAAAAGCTGACTTTGTGACATTATCCAATAACGATAATGGCTTTTCCAGTGGCGTTTATCACTTTGTCTGAGGGGATTATCTCACCCCATTTCCCAAATAACAAAATCCCCTTTCAGACCCTTGCGGTCTGAAAAGGGATTTTGCTGATTTGACCGGAACGCTTTTTCCACATGAAATTCATGACAAAAAAATACAAAAAAAGCTGTCAAAACAGAACAGATGTGGTATAATTAAGAAGTAGCACTATTCCGTAAAACAATCAGAGGAGATTGAGTAAAAAATGGTCAACGGTAAGAATTATACAGGCAGTCAGAATTACGGTGACACCGGCTTGCCAGAGAATTTGGCAGTGTCATCAGACAGAGGAGCTTGTCTTACTGTCATTGACAGGGACAGGACAATAAGAACAGTTCCCTTGACAAAATCAGAAATGTTCGTGGGAACAGAAGCAGATATCAGACTGAATTCCCGAATTGTTTCCCGACGGCATGGCAAATTCACCCAAATCAACAGAACATTCTATTACAACGATGAGGGAAGTCTTAACGGAACACTGCTCAACGGAGAACAGATAGGTTGTGGTCATTATAACCGTTCGCAGAGATACCCTTTGGAGAACGGTGATGTTATCAAAATCACCGTACCTGAATCGGTAGGAAATCCTGAAAATGTCATGATGATATTTTCAGAGAGAATGTCGGTCAATACCCGCTGGAAGTACATCAGTCTGAAAGACAAGCCAAGTCATGAACTGGAAATCGGCAGAAATGTTCCTCAGGGAGAACTTTGTATCGACAGCGTAAAAGTTTCCCCGATACACGCAAAAATTGTCTACTGGCCCGACAGAGTATTCATTGTCGATAAAGAAAGTCAGAACGGTGTTATCGTCAACGGCAAGCGGATTACCGAAAGTTGTTTTCTGAACGATTACGATGTTGTTTCCATAGCCAACACGAAAATCATTTACATAGACGGTATGATATACTTCAATATCGAACCTGACGGCATTAAAATGGAAGTCCATGATATCAGCAAGGTAATGCAGAGAAGCAGAACAGTTTTAGACCATATTTCGTTTACAGTATATCCATGTGAGATGACAGCAGTTATCGGCGGGTCAGAAAAAGAGAGGACAATCTTTATGAACTGTATCAACGGTCGTGACCCTGCCACAAGCGGAGCGGTATTCATGGACGGTATGAACCTTTATGATAACTATAATTTACTGAAATCCCGTATAGGTAATGTTCCGAAAAAATATGAATTATATGATTATCTTTCCGTATACAATTCACTGAAGTTTACCGCAGATTCACAACGGGCAAAAGATATTGCAAAACAGGAGAAAACAGAACGGATAGAAAAGGTCATACAGGTAATGGGATTATCCGAACAACGCAAAACGCTGATAAAAAAACTCAGTGACGGACAGAAAAAAAGTCTGAGTATTGCTAAGGAACTGATAGCCAATCCGGATATATTGTTTCTGGACGAACCCAATGCCGGTCTTGACCCCGAAACGGAAACGGTATTAATGAAGCAGCTGAAAGATTTATCCTTGAATTATGGTAAGACAATCGTTATCACGCCAAGCAATTTACAGAACATTCATCTGTTTGATAAAATCATTTTTCTCACTCCCACAGGAAGATTATGCTATTGTGGTTCTCCTACTGACGCATTGTCATTTTTTGAAGTTACGGTAATTACGGACGCTTATGAAAAAGTAAGAAACCATATGGATTATTTTATCAGTAAATACAACACTTGCTTTTTTGAAAAAAAGTAAGCAAAAAAAACTTTCAAAGTTTGCTTCGCTCAATTTATTCAGCAGACTTTCAGCTGTGACAATTAAAAGTTTTTGTCAACTTTTTTCAAAAAGTTGGCAGGGTCAAGGGGTTGGGAACACAGACACTGTGCGGCAGCCCCTT
>CACYDZ010000016.1 GCA_902773265.1 uncultured Ruminococcus sp. | reverse complement strand
TAGCAGGATTTTAAAGGGTGCAACCCTTTAATCGGATAAAAACTCAAACAAAATTTGCGTAAGCAAATTTTGTCAATATGGAGAAATGTATGGAAAATGTAGTGACGGAAAATGCTGATGAATACCGTTGTATATTTCGGTTAGTGAAGTCAGCGGTCAACGGAGAACAGGCAGATATCAGCGACCTTTCCTTTGACTGGAAGAAAGTCATACGCTTTGCGGAGGAAATGAGTTTTACGGCTTTGCTGAAAAAAGGAACTGATTTGCTGGCAGAAAATCAGCGACCCTCAGCGGAAATCAGAAATTTCCTGAAAAGTCAGTTCCGAAAGCTGGTCATGAGTGATACCAATCAGCTCTATGAACTGGAGTTGTTGCAGAACGCCTTTGAAGAAAATAAAATCGCAATGTTGTTGCTCAAAGGGGTATATTTCAAAAATATTTATCCGTCAAGTGTATATCGGTATATGGGCGATATAGATACATATGTTGAATTAAAGGCATTTGAACAGGCGGATAAGGTGCTTGAAGAGCTGGGCTATACCGCTACGGGAGAACTGGGCGGTCATGACAGGATTTACCATAAAGAACCGTATATTTGTCTGGAACAGCATTTCAGTCTTTATGAGGGAGGAAATGCCGTCATCAAAGCGTACTATCGGAATTTATCGGAACGCCTGAAACCGAAGAAAGGCTTTTCATACATTTATGAAATGTCATTGGAAGATATTTATATTTTTCTGAATGTTCATGCCATACAGCATTTCAACTATGCAGGTATTCCGCCGAGAGTATTTCTGGACTATTATCTTTTCCGAAAGGCTTTTGCTGACAAAACAGACTGGAACTATGTAGATACTGTTCTGGAGCAGTTCGGGTACAGTGATTTTGACAAGAAAGCACAGGAAATTGCTATGCGGTGGTTTTCACCGCAGGGAACAGGTATCGACCTGAATAATCTGTTAGATGTTTTTCTCATCAACGGCGAAACTTACGGCAAAAAAGAACATAACATAGGCATACGGACATCTAAAATGACCGCAGACGGTCATAAACCCAGCAAACTGAAATTTATCATCAGGCAGGTATTTCCGTCTTACGGGTTTCTGAAGTCGCAGAATGCCGTATTGAGAAAATATCCGTTTTTATTACCGTTTGTATGGGTAGTGTATGTGGGAAAGAGGATTTTCCGAAAAGGAAATATGCACAATTACGGCAGTATCAACAAAGATACCGCCGATTACTATAAATCTGTCATTAAAGCCATAGGGCTTGAACATCAGACAGATTAAAAGGGGTAATGGAATGAAAATGAAATCCAATAAAAAAGTCATGTTGTTACTCAGCTTTTTTGCGGTTATGATTTTGATGATAGCAGTGAGCAATATCAAAACATCAGCACCGAACATGGAAGAAACATCATCATCGCTATTTCCGAAGATTAACCTGAAAACAGACAGTGAACTTTCAACAACAAGACCGACCCGTCCGCCTGAACCCAAATCACAGAAAACAAAATCCTCTTTTGATAAAAGTACGCTGAAAAAGGCTAAAGAACTGGTAGATAAAAAATTAGAGCAGATGAATTTCAACGGTACATTTCTGGTTGCCGTAGGTGACGAAATCCTTTATCATAAAGCGTGGGGGTACAGTGATATCGACAAGAAAATTCCCAACACACTCGATACCAAATACGAAATAGGGTCATGCACCAAACAATTTACCGCTGCCGCTATTACAAAATTGTCACAGCAGAAAAAACTATCCCTTGAGGACAGCGTTACCAAATATATCAAAACCCTGAAAATTCCCAAAGAAATCAAAATCCATCATTTACTCCATATGTGTTCAGGTCTATACGATTATCTCAATGATTACATCAATCTGTTGGAAGCTGATGAACTGGATTCTGATTCCAAACTATCCCAGAAAGAATTGATAGAATGGGTGAATAATCTTGGTACTTATGCAAAACCCGGAGAAATCTTTTCGTATTGCAACACCAACTATTATTTAATGGGAATGATTATTGAAAAAGTCAGCGGAAAAAGTTATGAACAATATATTCGTGATGAATTTTTTTATCCCTTGTATATGGATAATTCTTCATTATGTATGGCAGATACCGACAGCAAGGGATATCTCGATAATGAATGGACGAAAGGTCTTAAAGTAGACAGCAGTTATTTTTATTCCGCAGGAGAAATTGTTTCCACAACAACAGATATGTTGAAATGGCTTAATGCGTATAACAGCGGAAAAGTTCTCAATAAAGATACTTTCAAAAATGCCACTCATGTAGGAAAAGAAGGGTTCAATTACGGTTACGGCTGGTTTGTTACCGATGACTATTATTACCATACAGGTAATACCGAACTGTATTATGCGGTGGATATCGTCACCAGAAAGCGGGATATCAAGATTATAGGACTGACCAACATCAACGACAGAAAATTACAACAGACTTCTCTTAACCTGATGACCGAATTACAGAGACTGCTTTTTCCGCAGGATAATGTGCCTACCGAAAAACCTACCGAAAAGCCTACCAAAGCACCTACCGAACCGCCTACTGAACCACCTACCGAAGTCCTTACCGAAGTGCCTACCGAAATTCCTACCGAAGTCCTCACCGAACCTGAAATCAGTCAAATTCCTGAAGAAACCACTCAGGTTACTGATACTTCTGAGGAAAACACAACGACAGAAACCGAAGAAACTCATGACAATAGTGAAGAATGGTGATACGGATGAAAACAACGGCAATTATTGTCGGAGCAGGACAGTCTACAAGAATGGGAATGACTGTCAGCAAACAGCTGATTAAACTTTGCGGAAAAGAAACTATTCTACATACCCTTACCGCTTTTCAACAGGCGGAAACTGTTTCTGAAATTATCGTCGTCTGCCGAAAACAGGATAAAGCGATTATACAGTCACTGGCAGAAACCAACAACATTACCAAACTCAAAGCCCTTACCGAAGGCGGAAATACCCGTCAGCAGTCGGTTATCAACGGCTTACAGCTGGTTGACAGTGATACCGATTATATCGCTATCCACGATGGAGCAAGACCGCTTGTCAGCGTGGAGAAAATCAATCAAGTTATCCGTGACGCTTATCAGTACGGCAGTGCCACTCTGGGTGTCAGCGTGAAAGATACCATAAAAATTGTAGATAACAACCACTTTATCCAGAATACACCCGACAGAAGTACTCTTATGGCGGTTCATACTCCACAGGTGTTTGAAAAGATAACCTATACGCTTGCCGTACAGAAAGCCTTATCTGAACATAAGGACTATACGGACGATTGTCAGCTTATTGAAACGATGGGCAAGAAAGTCTTTATCACAACGGATTTTCCTACCAATATTAAACTGACTACTCCCGAAGATATCCTGATAGCCGAAACCTTTCTGAACGGACAGTGAAATAGTTACAGTCAAAATTTGCTTACGCAAATTTTGGATTTTCTTGGGGAGTTTAAGGGCTTTGCCCTTAAAAATCCTACAAGGGGCGTTGCCCCTTGACCCCACGAACTTTTTGAAAAAAGTTCGACAAAAACTTTTAAGTGTTACAGCTAAATCTTAGTGAAACAAAACCTGAAAGTTTTTCAAAGATGAAGTCAAGTCCTTGAATTAAAAGAGGTGTGAGTAATGTTTTTGTGTAAGTGGGAAGATTTGCCCGATTATATGCAGAATGAACAGGTCAGAATTTATTACGATGTTCTCAGTAAAAAGAAATTGTCACTCTTTTTGAAAAGAATAACCGATATTATTCTGTCACTGTTATTGATTGTTGTGCTGGCAATTCCTATGGTGATAATCGCTGTGCTGATAAAGTGCGATTCCAAAGGGAATATCATCTTTAAACAGGTCAGAGTGACTACCTATGGCAGACAATTCAAAATCCTTAAATTCCGGACGATGGTGCAGAACGCAGAAAATAAAGGTAATCTTCTCACCGAAGCCAATGACAGCCGTATTACCGGAATAGGCGGATTTTTGCGTAAATATCGGCTTGATGAATTTCCGCAGGTGTTCAATGTACTTGTGGGGGATATGAGTTTTGTCGGGACAAGACCCGAAGTTCCTAAATATGTCGATATGTATACGCCCGATATGTATGCTACCTTGCTTACCCCCGCCGGCATTACCTCTATGGCAAGTATTTCCTTCAAAGACAATGACGAACTTTTTACTGACCCTGCTTTGGTCGATAAAAATTATATGGAGATTATTCTTCCGCAAAAAATGGAACTTAATCTGGATTACTATAACAAATTCAATGTTTTATATGATTTTAAAGTTATGTACAAAACGGTTGGCGGTGTGCTGAAATGATGAGGAAATGCCAAAAAATTCTGACGGATATCTCTTTGTTCAGGATAGTCTATGTAGTTGCCTTATTCTTTACCAGCTTTTGTCATACCGAAGTTGTCGGACACGCTGTCAAGTATCTGCTGACGGTATGGGGATTGGGATTAATTGTTTTTTACTATATCCGTCCCAAACGGTTTCACAAAATTCTGTACGGGGCATGGCTGATAGCTTTTGTGGCTGCCTATCTGATAACCTGTGTGATACATCTATGGGATAATTTCTTTCTGAATATAGTATTGCTGGGTCATGTGGTGGTATGTTTCTTTGTGCTGTACGGTATTCATACCGAAGAAAAAACAAATACCAACAGGGAAATCTATATCATAGCTCATTTTATTTTGTCTGCCACTACTCTGGCTATGGTCATCAGTTTTATTACCCTGCCTTTCGGAGAACAACATTTTACCTTTATGGGTAATGATTACCGTATGGTTATCTATGAAAACCGCTTTACGGGAATATTTACCAATCCGAATTTACTGGCTTTCTATGGAGTGACGGCGATTGTCTTTGCCCATATCCTTGCCAAAAAAGATTTATATTCGGGAAATCTCAAAAGACTTCTGGGAAATAAAATACTGATAGCTTTTTCGTTGATTAATGCGTTGGGGGTATTTCTGAGTGACTCCAATGGTTCACTGTTGTTATTGTGTGGGTATATTATCGTCAATGTGATATATCGCATTTTCTGTGGACTGAAAACGGTCAGCATGAAGAAAATATTGCTGATAACAGGCAGTTCGCTGATAATTGCGGTAATGTTGTTGGGGGGACTTGTCGGGTTACGGATTTTTTCCAACAAGGCAGTATCTGTCGCTTTGAGTGCGGGAAACGCTGTCAGTCAGGGAAAGGCGATTGACCCTATGAAAGAAAAATCGGATAAGTCTGCTGAAGATAAAATCAGTGTGGTAACCTTTGCCCACGAAAATGACAATCTTGACAGTGGCAGAATTAAACTTCTGCAAAAAGCTGTAGTCGTTTTTGCCAATTATCCTATTTTCGGTGTCGGTAAGGAAAATATCGTGCTGTATGGGTCGAGACTGATGGAAAAAGGGTTCAAATATTCTGATTTGCATAACGGCTATCTTACCATTTTAGTCGGTAACGGACTTGTCGGGTTTGTGATTTTTCTGGGGTTTGCTCTGGCTTTCGGAAAACATCTTTTTAAATCTGTCTTTCTGGAAAAAAGCGATTTGAAAAGCAGTCCGTTTATCTGTATCTTTTCTTTTTTATGTGCCTACTGTGTCTATGCCCTGATTGAAAAAACTATTTTACTCGAACATTCTTACATGATTGCAATGTTCTGGTATTTTATCGGATATGCAAGCTGTTATATGAAACAGTATGACCATACCGGAGAATTTTTTCATATTAAGTCGCTGTTCAGGGAATGATGATTTTGTGAAATTTCTGAACACCTGTAACGATGAAACTTAAAAGTTTTTGTCAACTTTTTTCAAAAAGTTGTGGGGTCAAGGGGCAAAGCCCCTTCTGTGTTTTAAAGGGCAAAGCCCTTTAATCGGCTAAAAATTCAAACAAAATTTGCGTATGCAAATTTTGACAACAATAACAAGCGTTCCAATCGAAAAAACAAAACCCCTTTTCAGACTTTACGGTCTGAAAAGGGGTTTTGTTTTTTTGGGAAATGTTGGAAACCCGAAAAGCTCAAAAAAGTTACCTGTAATAGTTTACAGGTAACGCCTCGAATGTTTAACAATTATTCATCATCGTCATCATTCTCCAGTCTGGAAAGCAGACTTTTTTCACTCTTTTTGATACTGTCTTTTGCACTTGCTCCTATAAAGATAACATCTACTAACCCATTTCCGTAAAATTCAAACATCATTGTCGGAGCGATTATACTGTTGCGAATAACACTTCTTGACAAGTCAATGTCTTCACAATCCACATAAACTTTATAACGGATTTCGCCATCTGACATATCCAGTTCAAAGTTGCCGTTTTTCGTATTGTAATTTGCTCTGCAGATATATTCTGCCATTTCTGCCATCATCTGTTTGTCTTTACTTTCAGCACCTATAGGAGAATAAGCATATACCGTATAGTGGTCAGAACCAACCTTGATGATATAGCGGAGTTGTCGTAATTTGCTGTGCAAGGTAACAGTGAATGTAAATACACCTTTCTGTTCGTCAAAAGAGAAATTCCAGTCATCGTCTACCAGAAACTCATTGATTTGGTCTGCGATTGTGTGTGAATAATTTCTTTCACTCATGTTGATACACCCCTTTTTGTTTACGCTATAATTTTTTGTCTGTCGATAACACGATACCTTCTAATGAAAATATAATTACCTTATTTCGCTATCGGAATGAGGTAATTATAGCATATTTTTTGTATTTTGAAAAGCATTATTGGGAAAAATTTGAAAAATCGCCTCACAAAAAATAATGGGAATTTTTATTGAAAAAAAACAATAATGTAACAGACTGAGCAGTGAATTGTCAAAATCTGCATACGCAGATTTTGGATTTTTTTGGGAAGTTTAAGGGCTTTGCCCTTAAAAATTCCACAAGGGGACTTTGTCCCCTTGACCTCTACCACTTTTGAAAAAGTGGACAAAACTTTTCATTGTCACCGCTATAACAGGCAAAAGATTTATCACTGTATTCGAAAAAATGCCCTCTTATGGGCGGTTAATCTTCCAAAAGTCTATATTTTCCCAATACTCTAAGTGCATGACGGGCATTTAAGCGTTGAAAATCTATAACTCCATCTAATTCTAATTCTTTTACATCTTCATCTGTATATGGATTAGAACAATCTTTTATATCTTTTCTCATTTTTTCAATCATTTCATCAGTCAACCAATCAGGTCTTTTGAGATATGTACTCGATTTCATGTTTTCACAACTTTCTGATTTAAAAATTTAAACAATATTTATTGTTGCTATCGTTCCTCGAAATGATAGGTGATGTATTGTCTTAATTGTGTAAAAATTTTTAAATCATGTGCATATCGTTTTCGATATCTCTTTTAGCAAGTTCATTACAATACTCCATAGCTTTTACAGCTTCTGGTGGTGCTTTATCTGTGGGAACGAAATAACCAGTTTCATCTTTTGTATACCAATCATAATGTGTGATAAAGACAAATAGTTCCTCAACTTTTCTCATGCTAGACCAATCCTCTCAAAAATGCCTGATACATTGCTAATCCTAAAAATAGAGGGAGTAGCATAAAACTGCTCCCTTTGGATGCCGGTGACCATACACAGAAGTATATTATCCCCTATAGTTCGGGGTTTTTTAAAAATTGTAATGCAACAGTAATGCAACCCACTTT
>CACYDZ010000015.1 GCA_902773265.1 uncultured Ruminococcus sp. | reverse complement strand
GTAGTCGTCAAAGTAAGAAAGTCCAAATCGTGGATATGAATATCTCCCTCACGGTGTGCCTTAGCGTGTTCGGGTTTCAGGATATACATTTCATAGAACTGTTTTGCTCCCTCAGACCCGTATTTTAACATGGTTCCCATAGCGGTATCACCGTCTATGTTGGCATTTTCCCGCTTGACATCGTTGTCTTTGGCAGATTTAAAGGTCAAATCTTCATAGATTTTCATGAGTTTGGTATTCATCACACGGATTCGTGTTCTTTCTGCCCGATAGAGAATGTATTCTTTTGCGGTTCTGGTGTGACCGTTCTGGATAAGTACCCTCTCGACAATGTCCTGAATATGTTCTACCGTAGGGATTTCGATATTTTCCTTTTCGATAATATCTTCAACCTGATGTGATAGTCTTTCAGCTTCCTGATAATTATTTCCGCCGACAGCCTTTGCGGCTTTGAAAATGGCATCAGCAATTTTTTTCAGGTCAAATGCTGTTTTTCGACCGTCACGCTTTTCTATACATTTTATCATTCATTATCCTCCTTAAAAAACTGATTTGCTTTATCTACCCTAACTTGTATCGGAAATCGAAAGTATACACTATATATTGTGTTTATAAAAATTGGTGTGCCTATATATTATAATTCGTAACGGATATTAAGTCAAGTAATTATGTTCCAACTTTTCTGCCGTTTTTTTAGGTAATATTCCAAATTTGCAAAAAAACCTTGACAAATCGTCTTTGTTATGCTTAGTAAATCGTTCGTTTTTTCAGGATATTATTGTACAGAAAAGTGAATATTTCTTTATGCTTTATGCCGTTTGGCTGATTTTCTTTCGGATATCGTTCAGGGAGATGGGGGTATAATCAATCCGTTCTGCTGAAACACAAAAATGATAAGGACTGTAATCTTTATACAGAGGAGAATTGTGAACATGACCAAAAATGTTAGCATAGGGCATATGGACATTGATATACAATGGTTCATGTGATAAAATCCAGAATGTTTCATAGATAACAGGCATATCATAAACTTCTGTAAACCCTGCTTTACGGTAGTAATGATTGGTATTGTTGTCGTGATTACCTTTGATGAGATATTTTTTCCCGTTCAGTCGGGCAAGAATAGTCTGTTCTTGCTGTTCGGCACCGAAATCTCCTAATACATAGACAATATCATCTTTTCTGACAACACTGTTCCAGTTTTGTATCAAAACATCATTCATTTGCTTGGCAGAATGAAACGGACGATTTTCATAACGGATAATGTTACTGTCCGAAAAATGTAAATCAGCAATAAAAAAGGTATTCATAATTATTATTTCACCTCGTCATCATGACAGGCAATTTCCTGCAGTTTTTTAATATCTGTGATAATCACATAGCGGTAAGCGGTTTTTACGATATTTCGTTCAGCGAAATCATTCAGAATTTTGCTGACCGTTACTCTCGAAACACCGACAAGATTACCTAATTCCTCATGAGTAAGCTGTACGGTAGGAATACCGTTGATATCTTTTCGGGAATTGAGTAATTGTTTGGCGATACGGCAATCCGCTTTTGTAAAGACAATCCCTGATACCTGCATGGATAACATACGGATAGACTGTGCCTGTACTTTCAGAAGGTACATGGCAAGTTCGGGATTGCGGACAAATTCCCGTTCCAGTTGTTCGTGGGTAATACAGACGATGGTACAGGGAGTGATAGTCTGTGCGGAAGAAATTCTGGGCATACGGTCAAAAAAAGACGCTTCACCCAGAATACTGCCGTCACTGACGATGGAAATAGTTTTCTGCAGTCCGTCAACCGAATTGACAAATATCTTTACACTGCCTTTTTTCAGATAGTAAAAATATTCCGCCTGTTCACCTTGCAGATAAAGCAGGGTATTTTTTTTATATGTTTTTTCATTTTTGAAGTTATCGAATAATTTTACAGCTTTGTCAGACAACCGTAAAGTATCGCTGTTGTGTTGAATATCGTTTCCTGTCATAATCTACTTCCTTGATATAGTTTAAGGGCTTTGCCCTTAAAAATCCTATCAGGG
>CACYDZ010000014.1 GCA_902773265.1 uncultured Ruminococcus sp. | reverse complement strand
GTCAGAGCCTCCTTGAAAGAGAGTTCTTCCAACCAATTTTTTTCATCATCATTGTTCCCCAGTTGGTCCATCACATATACAGTATCATTACCGTCTGAAAATACGGGTTCATAGAGAGATATAGGTTCTACAATAGCTTCCAGTGCCAGCACGATATTTTCTTTAGGAATATGCAATACCTGAGCAATTTCTTCCACAGTTGGTTCACGGTTACTTTGAGATATTATATCCTCCTTGACCTGCATTGCCTTATAGGCGATATCTCTCATACTACGGCTGACCCTGACGCTGTTGTTATCACGCAGAAAGCGTTTAAGTTCGCCGATAATCATAGGTACACCGTAGGTTGAAAATTTTACACCTACTGAAATATCAAAATTATCAATCGCCTTAATCAGTCCGATACACCCTACCTGAAACAGGTCATCAGGATTTTCTCCACGATTGTTAAAGCGTTGTACGACACTCAATACAAGGCGTAAATTACCGTTTATCATTTCCGTTCTGGCTTTCCGCCGTTCGGTTGGTGACCCATTGTGTATGATATGCAACAAATTCATTTTTTCTTCTTCGGTCAGTATTTTCAGTTTTGCTGTATTTACTCCGCAGATTTCCACTTTATTGTATTGCATAAACAACATCTCCCTGTCATAGTGGAAATAGTATTACCTTAACTGATGTATTTTATTCACTGATAAAATTTTCTGACAAGAAATCGCCAAATAAATTGACTATATGACAAAAAAGCGGTAAAATAATAGCGGTAAAATAATCTGCTGTTTATGGAGGTTGGTTATGCTGAAAAAATTGATAGCTCTTATTATGGTGGGAGGTATTGCCATTGGTTTACTGACATCATGTCATGTACCAAAATCTATGGGCGAAATCAAAACAGTCATTAAAGATGAAGTTACGGATTATCCCGTCAAATGCGGACAACAACAGATAGAACAGTCACCGCAAAAACTAATAGTACTTGATGATAATATAGCAGATATTCTTATTGCGTGCGGTTATGCAGGAAAGATTGTCGGGAAATCTTCAGAGTGTACGCAAAAAGAAATGCAAAATGTGAAAGAATACGGCAGCAATCAGAAACCTGATGTTACCAATATCAATAAAGCAACAGCCGATATTGTGTTTGTATCATCTGTAATTGAAGATAAAGTTTATCAGGAGTTAAAGGAAGGCAATAAAACTGTTCTGAAGATGTCGGCAGCGGATTCGCTGAAAGATTTTGAACTGATGTATACAAATGTCTGTAAAATCATGGAAGGCAATCTCAAGGGAGCAGATGTCGGGAAAGAGAAATCCCGTAAAGTACTGGACGACCTGAACAAAGCCGAAAGCAATACAGTTGTCAAAGGGTGTTTTCTGTACGGGCTGGACGGCAAAAGTGCTGTGACGAAAGATATGTACGAAAACGAAATCCTGTCTTTGGCAGGTGTGCAGAATATTGCAGGAGATTCCGACTTGCACGGCAATCTGGATACAGCAAAAATCATTTCAGCAGATAAACAGGAAGGATTTGCCTTTTACATATTCTGTGAAAGCGGAATGGGGACAAAAATCTTTTCTGACAAGACTTTGAAAACAACCAATGCGGTTATCAAGAGCAGGGTTATTGAAGTGCCGAAAGAATATCTGACAAGACAAGGTGTAACGGCTGTCAAAGGGGTACAGTATCTGATTTCGGCTATCAGAAGTCAGAACGATACGGCAAGCGGTGCAGATATTTCTGCGGATTACGGAATTACGCTTTATGATGATATATTGTATACCATTGGTGCGGAAGACAGCTATGTATTGGCTATCCAGAAAAGGCTGGACGATTTAGGATATCTTTCTATCAACCAGACGGGATATTTTGGAGAGTCTACCGCTGAAGCCCTTAAACTTTTCCAGACCAACAACGGAACAAGTCGTCGTGACGGTGTTGCCGATAAAGATACACTGGACAAACTCTTTTCGACTTCTGCATTTGCCAATTCCCAAAAAATTACCAAAAACACACTGCCACAAACTCCTACCGAATCAGCAACCTTTTATTCTGTCAGTGTGACTTAAAAAAGAACACGAAAAACGGAGTGAAACAAGAATTATGGCATGGTTTTTCACAGAAAATCCACTGAAAGAGAAATTTCACATTATCACAGGAGAAAATGCAAGACATATTGAAAAATCTCTGCGAATGAAAACAGGGGAACAAATTACGCTTGTAGATAATACCTGTATGCAATATGAATGTGAGATTGAAACTGTTTCTCAAGAAAATGTGTCCGTGAAAATTCTCAGAAGATTTCCCTGTCAGAATGAGCCTGATGTAAGAATAACTCTCTATCAGGCGTTACCTAAAGGGGAAAAAATGGATTTCATCATACAAAAGGCGGTAGAATTAGGCGTTACAGAAATTATCCCGACAATTTCGGCAAGATGTATTTCCCGACCTGACCCGAAATCCTTACAGAAAAAAATTCAGCGTTGGAATAAAATTGCTTTACAGTCTGCACAGCAGTCCAGACGGGGAATTATTCCCAAAGTGAAAGACGCCATGACATTTTCTCAGGCAGCAGAAACACTTGATGAAAGCAACTGTAATATTATTTTTTATGAGTGTGGCGGAAAGCGGATAGGAGATATATTATCCCAAAACAGCAATCATAAAGACATTCACATTTTCATCGGGTCAGAGGGAGGATTTGAAGACAGGGAAGTCAATCAGGTGATTGACAGAAACGGCACACCTGCCACACTTGGCAAACGGATATTGCGTTGTGAAACAGCACCATTATGTGCGATTTCCATTATCATGTACCTTACGGGTAATGCGTAAGGTATCATAAAGTCACCCGAACAAAATAAACTTAAAAGTTTTTTGTCCACTTTTTTTCAAAAAAGTGGGCAGGATTTTTAAGGGCGGCAGCCCTTAAATTAGGGGTTCGGGGAGAAACTCCCCGACAAGACAGCCCTTAAACTATAAATGGAGGAAGAAAATTATGATTGGTATTATCGGAGCATTAGATGTAGAAATTCTGGGGATAAAAGGTCTTATGACGGACATCACAGAAAAAACAGTAAGTAAAATCACATTCTATCAGGGAAAAATCAACAATAAAGATTGTGTACTGGCACAGTGCGGAGTGGGAAAAGTCAATGCGGCAATGTGTACACAGACCATGATTTTACTGTATAATCCATCAAAGATTATCAATACAGGTGTTGCCGGTGCAGTAGATAAACGCTTACATATCGGAGATATCGTTGTTTCTGAAAAAGTGGTACACCACGACAGTCAGAATCTTTTAGATGACGGTCAGGAAAGTGGTATATATTTTCCCAGAGGAACAATACAGTTCAGTGACGAGATGATTACCGAAATCCATGCAGATAAATCTCTGGCAGATACGCTTGTTGAAGAGTGTCAGAGTTTATCAGATGTTCATGTTTACTATGGCACAGTTGCTTCCGGAGACCAGTTCATATCAGGAAAAAGGGCAAGACTGGATATCGGAGAATATTTTCAGGCATTGTGTTGTGAAATGGAAGGGGCAGCTATAGGACAGGTATGCTATCGTAACGATGTTCCGTTTGCCATTCTGAGAGCGATTTCTGATACGATTGATGACAATGATTATATGGATTTTGAAAAATTCAAATATCTTGCGTCATCTGAAATATTAAAGGTGCTGAAAGCGTTTTTCGACATTGTATAATCTCAGACTAAGGGGATAAATTTGATGAAAAGAGTACTTTCGGTACAGGACATTACTTGTGTAGGGAAATGTTCTCTGACGGTAGCTTTACCCGTCATATCGGCTATGGGTATAGAAACGGCAGTTATACCCACAGCGTTGCTGTCGTGTCATACAGCATTTTCCGATTTTACTTTCTGCGATTTGAGTGAACATATTCCATCAATTACAGCTATGCTTAAAGCACAGAATATTGATTTTGATGCTATTTATACAGGGTATCTTGGGTCAGCGGAACAAATCCGTCTGGTAGAGAAAATTTTTGATGATTTTACGACTGACCGTAATTTTATTGTGGTTGACCCGGCGATGGCTGATTTTGGAAAGATGTATAAAGGTTTTCATTCCTCATTTGCCGAATGTATGGCAAAACTCTGTACCAAAGCAGATATCATCTTACCGAATATTACAGAAGCCTGTTATCTGTTGGGAATACCGTATATTGGTGAACATTATACAAAATCAGATATTCAGGATATTCTGATACAATTAAGTAAGCAAGGTTGTCCATATTGTGTACTTACGGGAGTAAGTTTTGATGATGATACGCTTGGTGTAATGGCATATGACCGCAGAAATGACTGTTTTTTTGAATATTATTCTGAAAAATTACCCGAACATTTTCACGGGACAGGTGATGTTTTTGCGTCAGCGTTTACAGGTGCCTTGACATTGGATAACGACAAGGAAACGGCTTTACAGATTGCCGTAGATTTTACCCTTGATTGTATTAAATTCACGAAGAATAATCCTCATGCCCGCTGGTACGGTGTAGATTTTGAGAGTGCTTTGCCCAATCTGATGAAACGGATTACCTCATTTCCTGAATAACAAAATTTCCTTTCAGACCTTTATGGTCTGAAAAGAAATTTTGCGGTTTTAACCGGAACGCTTTTTTAATAATGATGATGACAAAATTTGCTTACGCAAATTTTGTCTGGAGTTTTTAGCCGATTAAAGGGCGTTGCCCTTTAAAATCCCACAAGGGGACTTTGTCCCCTTGACCCCTACCACTTCCCAAAAAGTGGACAAAACTTTTAATTGACACAGCTACAGGTTGTTTTTTCATTCTGAACGCAGTGAACTGAAAAAGTTTTTGCCCACCTTTTTTGAATGCAAAAGACGAAAAAGAGGAAAATACATGAAAGAAACCATTTTTGATGTTCATGCACATTATGATGACCCAAAATTTGATGAGGACAGAGAGGAAATACTGTTATCTTTAAAAGAGAAAGGTGTAGGGTATATTATCAAT
>CACYDZ010000013.1 GCA_902773265.1 uncultured Ruminococcus sp. | reverse complement strand
TTTTTGTCAACTTTTTTCAAAAAGTTGGCAGGGTTAAGGGGCGGCAGCCCCTTAGCAGGATTTTAAAGGGCGGCAGCCCTTTAACTCTCCGAAAAAATCCAAAATCTGCGTAAGCAGATTTTGACAGTAATTACTTGTCTATCCCAATTCGGCAAAATAAGTTTGTCCGGAAAAAATCTGACAACAAAACAGTCAAGGAGTAGAGCAACTATGAATGTTAAATATGTCGCAAGAGTGCTTCACGGAGCAAAATTGAAGAAGATGTTTCAGAAAATCAAAATGATTCACCGCAAAACAGGAAAGAGCAAAATAGGTTTATTTTTCGATATGATAGGCTGTACCATAAAGTACGGTGCAGGTTACAACGACTATATTATCTTTGAATTTTACAATATGAACAAAGAGGAAAGAAAAACATATCTGACCAGAATGAAAAATAAAAAGTTGGTTACTATGCTTAATGATAAGCAATATTCCCGCATATTTGATGAGAAGAACCTTTTTGACGAAAAATTTGCAGAATTTATGGGCAGAGAAATTCTTGACCTTGCCAAAATCAACTATGAACGCTTCAAGCAGTTTGTTGAGGGAAAGCAGTACTTTTTTGCGAAGCCTTATATCGGAGAGAGTGGTAAGGGAATAGAAAAAATCAAAATTGCCAATTATCCGACAACCCGAAAGCTGTGGGAATATATCAGACGCCCTGAAAAGAATTTTGGTCTTATTGAAGAAGTCATCGAACAGCACCCGCAGGCAGCAAAGATTTATCCCAAGTCACTCAACTGTCTGAGAGTAGTAACACTTGTCAATAACGGAGAGGCAAATATTTTATATGCGGTGTTCAAAATGGGCAACAACGGTGGATTTGTAGATAATCTGGAAAACGGCGGTTTAGCTTGTCATTTTGATTTGGACAAGGGAGAGATTATCGGTCAGGGACATACTTCCGCATTAATCAATTACGACAGACACCCATCTACAGGAATTAAGTTTGTCGGTTATAAGTTACCGTTTATGAACGAAGTAAAAGAGATGGTTAAAAAAGCGGCAATGGTTATTCCCGAGTTCAGATATGTCGGATGGGATGTATGTCTTACACCGACAGGCCCGGCTATTGTAGAAGGGAATGATTACCCTGCTTATGATTTTCCCCAGCTTCCCGACCCTGACAAGCCCAGAATATGGTTACTTCCTAAAATTGAACAGTTCGGCATAAAGCTGTAAAAAGAAAATCCTTGTATAGAGTGATAGGAATAATCAGTCATCTATACAAGGATTTATTTTTATTGTCAAAATTTGCATACGCAAATTTTGTTTGTATTTTTAGCCGATTAAAGGGCTGCCGCCCTTTAAAATCCTGCTAAGGGGCGTTGCCCCTTAACCCCACGAACTTTTTGAAAAAAGTTCGACAAAAACTTTTATGGCTCACTGCGTTCGGATTTTTCAGTAAGTGTCGAAAGTGAAAGGTATAGCCTTTTCGGAGGGAAAGAACACTCCGACATTAAATTACACCGAATACTCTGGAAAGCATGATAGTTTTGAAAGCCCAGTTAGAGTGGGTTTTAAATTCGTTCATGCGTTCTTTGGACACACTGCCCGAAACAAGAGAATTTGTATGTTTATTCCATTTAAGTATGGATAAAGCGTCATCTAAATCTTTTTGTGTAACCTTGTAGGTGTTGTTGACAACAGCTATCTGTTTAGGGTGAATGACAGTTTTTCCGACAAATCCGCACAATTTATCCTGTATAATTTCCTGTTGCAGACCTTTATCCCAGTTTGTACCGTTATAATACTCCCACACAGGAGCAGAAATCACATAATCAGCCCCATACACAGTGATAATATCCGAAAATATGGACGAAATTGGTTTAATATCGTGTATAGACTGTTCAGCACTTCTTCTGAAACCGAAAATATGACACAAATCATTACCGCCCACACGGATATTCAGCACCAGATTTTCTACTCTGTCCAATTTTTTTTTGAGCTGATAGAGAATATCATAGCGTTTATTAAGATTGATGATAGAAGAATGTTCAAAGATAGGCATAAAGTAGAAAGGAACTTTTTTTTTCAGATTAATTTTCAAAAGTGTAGCGATATACTCATCAGCATTTTCCAGGCAGAATTTGGGAAAGATAAATCCGGTAACAATATCATTACTTTTCCCAAATCTTTCTGTCAGGCTGAGCATTTGCTGAGCGTTTCTGACCCTGATGAAAATTTTTGGCAGAAAAAATTTTTTCACATTTTTTTGTGCATAAAGATTTTTTAATGAAGTAACCAGGATATTTTCGGCTTCTGTCACACAGCTATCGTTGATGGTATCTTCCAGACATAAAGCGAGAGAAAAATTATTCCCGAATTTTTCTTCAACAAGTGAGTTTACGATTTTATAATGATTTGCAGGACAATACAATAAAGCACCAACACTATAATATAGCATAGCGTTTTTCATTTTTGTTATATACTCCTTTATGTAAATAATTTTGATACTGACAAAAAATCAGCCTTATAAATATAGCACAAAATTCAGAAAAATGGTAGATATTTTTGAAATTTTATGATAAAATAAATTTATGATAAAAAAATTTTTCTTTTTGTTTGTGAACAGTGAAAACAGATAAAAAACAGGTGGTTTGTATGCCCGAAAACAATTTTAAAATTCTGTATAATTCCAGTTTAGTAAAGGATATCGTATCATTTATCAATATCAACAACAGTATAAAGACCAATAACAGCCGACAGGTATGTTTTACCGTCATAGCAGGAGCAAATGCCACTTACACAGAAGATATCATCAATATGGACAGGCAACTGACGGAGAAAATGAACAGTGGTCAGATTTTGTACATACGGATAAAAGAGCCGGTCAGACAAATGACTTTTGAAGATACAGTCTTTTATTCTGACACATACGACAAGTGGCTAAAAGACAGAAAGTTGACACTTAAATTTATAACAGACAACATACTCTCAGAAAGAGTGAGTAATGCCTTGCAAAAAACTTTGACGGTATTTTGTCAGACAAAGACAGTCAATCCGTCTATGGAGAAAAACTTTGCCGTCAAACTTTTATTCCGGTATGATAATCTGTTTAAACGATATATTTCACAATTTAGGCAAAATATACCATTAAAAGTTGTTGCACAGAATATTACCAAAATACAGGAATATTTATTTTTTTATATGCTGACACAAAGCGGTTGTAATGTGTTGTTGTTGCAGAGCGAAAGAGCGATTGATACGGTTGCCGAAAAGCTGAAATTGTCCTGTCAATCGGTGATAGGTAATTACAGCAACATAAAAATTCCCGAATATGACAATAAAGACAAACAGAAACCTGTTGTTCAGAAGAACACAGCAAGCAGAAATACCGTCAGTATACCGCCACGAACAGACCGCAGACAAAATATTGTCAGGCAGTCGCCAAAGCAGGAGAGCAGACCCAAAGTACCACAACGCACAGAAAAAAGTTTTGAAGAACTGGCACAACTGGCAAAATCAGTGGTAATGATAGCGGTACACGACAGAAAAGGAGATATTATTGCCTTAGGTTCAGGTATAATGATAGGAAAGGGAGGATATATTCTCACAAACAATCATGTGGCAAGAGGGGGAGCATATTATTCAGTACACATAGAAAATGATGATAATACCTATACGACTGATGAAGTTATCAAATATCACCCACTGTATGATTTGGCGGTTATCAGAATAGAAAAGACCCTTGAACCTATTCCCGTATACAAAGGACAAAAAGAACTTGTCAGGGGGCAAAAGGTAGTAGCGATAGGCAGTCCGTTAGGGTTATTCAATTCGGTATCAGACGGGATTATTTCAGGATTTCGTGAGGTCAAGGACGGTGTAGTGATGATACAGTTCACTGCACCGATATCCAGCGGAAGTTCAGGCGGTGCGGTATTAAACCTGTACGGAGAGGTTATAGGAATAAGTACAGCGGGTATTGTTGAGGGACAAAACATCAACCTTGCGATGGATTACAAATACATCAATCAGTTTATCAGAGGATTTGTTTAAGTTTAAGAGCGGTAACCCCTTGAAACAGGAATAATTTATGAATGGATTATAAATCCTAAGTGAAACCTCTTGAATAAATTTGAAAATATGATA
Source organism: uncultured Ruminococcus sp. (assembly GCA_902773265.1). GTDB lineage: Bacteria > Bacillota > Clostridia > Oscillospirales > Acutalibacteraceae > CAG-964. The sequence continues at coordinate 4,670 of CACYDZ010000013.1, read as the reverse complement.
TAATAGCAACATAAGGCAAAAATTTTGGAAGATAACGATTAAAAGCACAAAAACAAAGATTGATAATTGTTAAAAACAAACAGATAAAATTTTTCTACTTGAGCGGTTGGAATAATTTCCCGAAATGTATAATTTGTCATTGATGAGTAGGAAATTTTGAGGGAAAATGATTTTTTGAAAAGGTGAACGGAACAGTGTTCAGAAGAATAAAAGCAAATCAACTCAACGACATTTTCAGACCACTGGAGAGCAGAAATGGTCAGGGGATTTATTTTTGCAGGATAAACGGCTATAATAATGAAGTAGCAGAATTTATTCGGAAATATTACGAAGCAGCGGTTAAAGAGGGTGTAGTTATCGAGGGAGGAATTCCCAATCCTGACGAAAAGGGCATTATGTATTATAACGAAACTATGGGAACAAGGTTTTTCATGGAACAGCAGTTTATTACAGAAAGCCTGAAAAGATGGTTGCCGAGAATGAACCAATATCAGAGAGAGTGTGTAGCAAGCGGTATTTACAACGAACTTTCTGAAATGCGTAAAAAGGGAAAAAATGATAATATTCTGAAAAATGCGTACATAAAAATCATGTGCGGACTTTACTATAAATTTGAGCGTATCACGAACAGATTAGGGACGAGTAATCTGCCGAAAATTTTATATGAAGGATATGTAAATAATTACGAAATGATGTTGTTATCCGTGCTGGCGAGTGCAGGTTGTGATATTGTGCTGTTGCAATATAATGGTGATGCACAGTATTTAAAAACGGATAAAAACGCAGAGAAATCTGATAACTATATGGGAGCAGGTTTACAGTCGTTTCCACAAGGGTACAGTCTGAAATCTGTAAGAGAAGATATACAAAAGAATGTCAGCCGTCAGCGACTTTACGGAACGAAACCTGACATTGAAAACTGTACAAACGCATGGATAGAGGGAAAAGGACTTGCGGATATTCTCACGCCGACAGACCGTCGGGGAACAGACGGAAGATTTTTCTATAACTGTTTTATTCGCATAAGTGGTGTAGAGGATAAATCTCATTATATCAGTGAACTTTTTCAGCTTTATGGTGAACTGAAAAATTCAAAAAGAAATCTGGTTATTATAGACAATGAAATTCCCAGACCGACACCCGATGAAATTGCGAAAGTCAACAAAGGTAACTATAATAATATAGATTCGATGTTGATGGATTTAGCAAAAAACTTCAACAAATTACCCAATGTGCGTTTGCAGAAAATCATCATTAAAAGTTTCATGGACACTATGCTGTCGCTGGAAAACAACAACACAGCCAATCTCAATAAACTCAAGAATAAGGCAGTCTATCTGATTTGCTGGCTGAACCGTTATTATTCGCAGTTGTTTTCCAATTCCAAAATCACGAATGTGGCGTGTTTTATAGATATGGGCGGTTGTAAAGACGATAACGAAGCCTTGTTTTTACAATTTCTGGCAAGGTTACCCGTTGATGTACTGATATTGCGACCAAATTTGAACAGAGAATGTTGTCTGAAAGATGAATTACTGTATGAAATTCACTTTGACAATTCCTTGAATGTAGACAAATTCCCGACAGACAATACAGCTATCCGAGTAGGAACGGTTGCCTATCATGCAGAAAGAGAACTTGATACCCTGATGTATCAGGATTCAGGAATGTACCGTGACAGGCAGTACAGCAAAGCCGTATCTCTGACACTGGAAACGATGTATGAAGAGATAGATATTCTCTGGAAAGAGGAATTGAAATTCCGACCGAATTTTGCCACAGTAGGAGATACGGTTACAATGCCCGTTATTTTTGCGAAAATCTGCGGAGTAAAAGACGGCAATGTAGACAATTACTGGGTAACAATAAAACGCCTGATTACAGAAGAATGTTATATTATCAGTAATGTGCCGTTTATCAATCCACGGGGAGATAATCCTATGAAAGCGGTTGCCGCAGAATGTCTGAAGAACGGCAAATTACAAAAACAGAAAATCAAATCCAATCCGAATTATAAATACGGTTTTTTACAGCTTGATACACAGGATTATATTTTAGATAAATTGCAGATGCTGATAGACAGCAATATTATACAGGGAACCTTTGAAAATGGTATGGAATATAACATTGTTGCAGTTATTCTGAACATGAGGAGAGAAATTCTGCGGTTAATTCAGAATTTTGATTTTACCAAAAAGAATCCGAAACTGATTTATTTGTATATGAATGAAAATACCGTCACGATAGAGGACGCTATCATCACCGCCTTTTTAAATCTGATAGGATTTGATGTTGTCTTTTTTGTACCGACAGGTTACCAATGTGTAGAAAAATTCTATAAAAGACCGATTTTATCCGAACATCAATGCGGTGAGTACAGGTATGATTTGCGTTTGCCTGATTTCCGAAAGATATCGACAAAAGAGCATATACCTTGGCATAAAAGATTATTCAAGAGAGGACAGTAGAAAAATGGGATTAGATTTCAGTAAAACACCAAAAACAGAACCACAGACCACCATCATCAATGCAACAGTAGAAAACGAGATTCAGCCTGTTGAACAGTATGACATTGTTGCCGACAGACAGAAGATGAATGCAGAGCTTGTCAATTCCGAAGAAGTAGACAGACTTGTCAGTACCATCGAGATAGACAATCTGGAAACGATTGTTACCTTTGGTTCAGAGGTAGCGGAAGAGATTTCCAAAGCGTCTGATGTGGTACTCAACAGCGTAAACATTTCACAGCTTGACGATTCCAGCGTTATGCTGAATACTCTGGCAAAAGTCATGGACAAATTTGATATTGAAGAAATCAAAGAAGACCCTGGATTTTTCGGAAGAATGTTCGGCAATGCCAAAAAGAAACTGGAGAAAATTCTTGCCAAATATCATACTATGGGCGAAGATATCGACAAGATTTATGTAGAGCTGAGAAAATACGAATCAGAGATTAAGCAGTCAAACCGTACACTGGCGAAGATGTTTGATACGAATGTTGACTATTATCACCAGTTAGTCAAATACATTCTTGCAGGCGAACAAGGTTGTCAGGAACTGGAGCAGTACATTGCCCAGAAGCAACAGGAAATGGAAGAAACAGGCGACCGTTCCATTCAGTTTGAAATCCAGACTTTAGAGCAGGCAAAAAGTATGCTTGAGCAGAGAACACAGGATTTGAGAATGGCAGAAAATGTAGCAATGCAGTCTATTCCGATGATAAAAACGATGGAGTTCAGCAACATGAACCTTGTCAGAAAAATCAATTCTGCATTTATCATCACCATGCCCATATTCAAACAGACCCTTGCACAGGCTATCATGCTGAAGCGTCAGAAAATACAGGCAGAATCTATGGCGGCACTTGACGAAAAGACCAATGAAATGCTTATCAAGAATGCACAGAATTCCGCAGAACAGGCAAAACTTACCGCAAGACTGGCTTCAGGCAGTTCCATCAAGATAGAGACACTGGAAACCACATGGCGTACTATCATGAACGGTATTGAAGAAACCAGACAGATTGAAGAAAATGCGAAGAAACAGCGTATTGATGACCAGGCAAGACTGGCGAATATCAAGTCAGAATTTAACAAAAACTACAGTATGCCAAAAGGCAAAAAATAATTTTTCACTGAGCGGTTAAAATTAGTAATTAGAAAATCAACCTTCAGCTATGACAATAAAAAGTTTTTGTCAACTTTTTTCAAAAAGTTGTGGGGTTAAGGGGCAAAGCCCCTTATGGGATTTTTAAGGGCAAAGCCCTTAAACGCCTAAAAATCCAAAACAAAATTTGCCAAAGCAAATTTTGACAGTTATTTTCTGAACCTGATTTTTCAACTGCACAGGCAAAATGACTTCAGTAACCGTTTACAGAAACTATTTTCTGTAACTGTATATTTATTTTGGAGGTGGCTTTATATGCCGATAAGTTTATCGAAAGGACAGAAAGTAAGTCTGACAAAAGGAAATCCCAGTCTGAAAAACATCATGGTAGGACTTGGTTGGGATGTCAACGCATTTGATTCGGGTGCAGATTTTGACCTTGACGCTTCAGCATTTCTTGTGGGGGCAAATGGCAGATGTATCACAGAAAAAGACTTTATCTTTTACGGTAATCTGGAACACACCAGCGGAGCTGTCAAGCACATGGGTGACAACCTGACAGGTGGCGGTGACGGAGATGACGAACAGATTTTTGTTGACCTGAAAGGTATACCCAACAATATTGCAAAAATTGCCTTTACTGTTACGATTTACGATGCTGAAAGCAGAAGACAGAATTTCGGACAGATTTCCAATGCGTTTATCAGAATTGTTGATGAAGCAACAGGACAGGAAATTGTCAGATACGACCTTACGGAAGATTTCTCTATTGAAACGGCAATCGTAGTAGGGGAACTGTACAGACACAATAACGAATGGAAGTTCAATGCCATCGGCAGCGGATTTCAGGGTGGACTGGCAGCACTTTGCGGTCATTACGGCATTGAAGTTGCTTAAAATACAAAGCACAGGAGGAAATTTATTATGCCCATCAGTTTATCAAAAGGACAGAAAGTCAATCTCACAAAAGGCAATCCCGGTCTTAAAAATGTAGTCGTCGGATTAGGCTGGGATGTCAACGCATTTGACACAGGCGGAAGTTTTGACCTTGACGCAGCAGCATT
>CACYDZ010000012.1 GCA_902773265.1 uncultured Ruminococcus sp. | reverse complement strand
TGCCCTTTAAAATCCTACAAGGGGACTTTGTCCCCTTGACCCCTACCACTTTTGAAAAAGTGGACAAAACTTTTAATTGTCACCGCTCAACCTTTGATAGACAATCCGAACGAAGTGAGCCATGAAAGTTTTTGTCAAACTTTTTTCAAAAAGTTTGTGGGGTTCAGGGGCAACGCCCCTGATAGGATTGTTAAGGGCAAAGCCCTTAACCTGATTACGCATTGAAATCAATGGTGGAAAAGTCTGATTTTGGTAAAGCACATAGCGATATTATATTTGTTACAGGTTTCGATAACATTATCGTCACGGATAGAACCGCCGGGTTGTGCAATAAATTCAACACCTGATTTTTTAGCACGCTCAATATTGTCGCCGAACGGGAAGAAAGCGTCACTGCCCAGAGCAACACCGCTGAGATTTTTCAGCCATTCTTTTTTCTCTTCACGGGTAAGCGGTTCGGGTTTTTCGGTGAAGAACTGCTGCCAGATACCGTCAGCCAGTACATCTTCATAATCGTCCGAAATATAGACATCTATCGTATTATCTCTGTCTGGACGGCGGATATTCTCTACAAAAGGAAGATTTAATACCTTCGGGTGCTGTCTTAAAAACCAGATATCTGCCTTATTCCCTGCAAGTCTTGTACAGTGTATTCTCGACTGCTGACCTGCTCCTACACCGATAGCCTGACCATCTTTCGCATAGCATACAGAATTGGACTGCGTATATTTCAGGGTAATCAGAGCAATTTTCAAATCTCTTTTCGCTTCTTCGGAAAAGGTGTCATTTTCGGTAACAAAGTTGGAAAGCATTTCATCATCAATTTTCAGATTGTTTCTGCCCTGTTCAAAGGTAATGCCGAAAACATCTTTATATTCTTTTTCTTCGGGAACATAATCGGGGTCTATTTTAACGATGTTATAAGTACCACGCCTTTTGGATTTGAGGATTTCCAGTGCTTCGGGGGTATAGTCGGGAGCGATGATACCGTCTGAAACTTCACGCTGGATTAATTTTGCGGTCTGTACATCACAGGTATCCGAAAGAGCTATCCAGTCACCATAAGAGGACATTCTGTCAGCACCTCTTGCCTTAGCGTAAGCACTTGCCAGAGGGGACAGTTCCAAATCGTCAACAAAGTAGATTTTCTTTAAAGTATCGGATAATTCAGTGGCAACCGCCGCACCTGCGGGACTGACATGTTTGAATGATGCGGCTGAAGGTAAGCCAGTAGCGATTTTAAGTTCTTTAACTAACTGCCAGCTGTTGAAAGCGTCAAGAAAATTGATATATCCGGGTTTGCCATTGAGGACTTCAATAGGCAATTCACCGTTGTTTTTCATAAAAATTCTGGAAGGTTTCTGGTTAGGGTTACAACCGTATTTGAGTTCAAGTTCATTCATAATGATTTCTCCTTGTTGATTGAAAAAATTGCTCATGACTAATGGCTGATTAATGATGTTTGTTAATAATTCTGGTATCGGTTTCACCTGTTGCAATGTTGATATAGCGGACAAAAAGCGATACTTTGTTATCTTCATTAAGGGCATTCCAGACCATGTTGGTATAGGTGTCGATGTCGTCATTACCAAATCTGACTAATTTAGGTTCGCCCTCAAAACTGGGAAGCGGAACTTCGTTGCATTTATAAGTATGGATAAATCTTCCCTCACCGTTTAAAGGCATAGAATAGTCGAAAGTATATCTCTGACAGGAATTAGGATTACCTGTTGCACTTTTCAGAATGGAAATCGTATAATCACATTTGCCGTTATCCACAACCACGATAGATGAAATTCTGGGGGTATAGTTGGGTTCGTCAGGTTCAAAGGCTCTTGTTCTCAACGACTGTTCAAAGGTAAGACCCTTTTTCATCGCAGTATAGATAGTATCTGTCTGGTCGCCGTTGGTGACAATCGTCTTGTTGCCGAGAACTTTGACAGGTGCATAGATAATCAATGAGGGGTCAATCAGTTTGGATTCGTCAAAAGCCTGTGTTCTGATACCGTCGCCCTCTGTGACAAACACTCTGTTACGGCTGTTTTCACTTCTGCCCATAATAAAATAAGTAACAACTGCTGTTTTGCCGTCAGCACTTTTGCCGATAATCAATCCTCTGCCGGGATAGGGATTTGTGCTGAGTTCTTTTTCGATTGACAACATTTCCATGATTAAAACAATCCTTTCTATAAGTTTCACTTAAAAATGAATTTCGGTTGTATTATCTGCCTTGACTATGATTTTATCATCACAGAAAAGCGAAACAGCTGACGGTAAAATCTGCCATTCTGCCTGTTCCATGACCCGTTTCTGCAAAATTTCGGGAGTATCACCATTTTGCACTTCAACAGCTTTCTGTAAAATGATAGCACCACCATCACAGATTTCGTTGACAAAATGCACTGTTGCTCCTGTCACCTTGACACCTTTTTTCAGAGCTTCTTGATGTACTCTCAATCCATAAAAACCCTCTCCGCAGAATGACGGAATTAATGAGGGGTGTATGTTGATAATCTGATTACGGAAAGACTGTATGACATATTCGCCGAGTATGGTCATAAAGCCGGCCAGAACAATCAAATCAGCGTTTTTACTTTTCAGAAGTCCGACAAGTGCTTTATCATAGGCAAGTTGATTTTCATAATCTTTCCGTCTGATAACAGCGGTGGCAATATCATTTTTTTCTGCTCTTTGAAGTGCATAAGCGTCAGGGTTACTGGAGATGACACAGGAAATTTTACCATTGGGAATTTTGCCCCTATTCTGTGCATCAATCAGGGCTTGCAAATTTGTACCGCCACCCGATACAAGTACCACAATATTTTTCATAACTATTCTCCGTTTATACAAAGAGGACTTCTTTGTCACCTTTGACGACTTCACCAAGCACAAAGGCTTTTTCACCGGCATTTTCCAGAACATTCAAAGCGGTATCCACATCATTTTTATCCACCGCAATCACCATGCCGACACCCATATTAAAGGTATTGAACATATCGTGTTCACTGATATTGCCCTCACGCTGAATGATATTGAAGATGGGCAAAACAGGAACAGCGGATTTGGTAATCTGAGCGGACATACCGTCTTTAAGCATACGGGGAATATTCTCATAGAAACCACCGCCCGTAATATGAGAAACCGCTTTGACATTGACTTTTTCTATCAGAGAAAGTAACGGCTTGACATAGATTTTTGTTGGTGTAAGTAATGTTTCGCCTAAAGGCTTATCCAGTTCATCATAAGTTTTCAGTATCGTTTCGCTGTTGATACCGAAAACTTTTCTGACAAGCGAAAATCCGTTGGAGTGTACGCCTGATGACGCAAGACCTATCAGCACATCGCTCTCATTGAGTGCTGAACCGTCAATAATTTTTTTCTTATCGACAATTCCCACACAGAAACCTGCCAAATCATACTCATCAACAGGATAGAAACCCGGCATTTCTGCCGTTTCACCGCCGACCAAAGCACAACCTGACTGTACACAGCCCTCAGCTACACCCGAAACAATTTCGGCAACTTTTTCGGGAATGTTCTTGCCAAGTGCCATATAGTCAAGGAAAAACAGCGGTTTTGCTCCGCCACATACGACATCGTTTACGCACATCGCTACACAGTCTATACCTATGGTATCATGTTTGTCAAGTAAAAAAGCAAGTTTTAATTTTGTACCTACACCGTCTGTACCCGAAACAAGTACGGGTTCTTCCATACCTTTCAGGTTCGGCTGAAACAGTCCTCCGAAACCGCCTATCCCTGAAATCACACCATCAATATTGGTTTTCGCAATATGTGCTTTCATCAGTTCCACAGACTGATATCCCGCCGTAACATCAACACCTGCTTCTTTATAGCTTTCGCTGAAACTTTTCATTTTGATAATACTCCTCCTTTGTTTAAGGGCTGCCGCTCTTAAAAATCCTGCCCACTTTTTTGAAAAAAAGTGGACAAAAAACTTTTTCGGCTCACTTCGTTCGGATTGATTATCCCACTTTCAGCTATGACAACTGAAAGTTTTTGTCGAACTTTTTTCAAAAAGTTCGTGGGGTCAAGGGGTGAAACCCCTTGTGGGATTTTAAAGGGCAAAGCCCTTTA
>CACYDZ010000011.1 GCA_902773265.1 uncultured Ruminococcus sp. | reverse complement strand
TTCTTATCAAATTCTACAATGCCAAATCTTTCAGGGTCGTCAACATAGTAACCAAAAATAGTCGCTTTGTGATTTCGTTCTGCGTTTTCAACAGCTCTGTTCAGGCGTTTTTTTAAGCCGTGTCCTGCAAAAATATTATCTCCTAAAATCATGGCTACACTGTCATTACCGATAAATTCTTTTCCCAGTACAAATGCCTGTGCCAGTCCGTCAGGTGAGGGCTGTACTTTATAGGAAAGACTTATCCCTAAATGACTGCCGTCACCAAGCAGATTCTCAAAACGGAATGTATCCTGCGGTGTGGAAATAATCAGAATATCCCTTATCCCTGCATTCATCAGTACAGACAACGGATAGTATATCATGGGTTTATCATACACGGGCAACAACTGTTTTGATGTGACTTTGGTAAGCGGATATAAGCGGGTTCCTGAACCGCCTGCAAGTACAATGCCTTTCATTAAAATAAAAACCTCCCGACAATATTACTATTGTTATAGTCACGGTTATTATAATACTTTTCAGATGGATTAGTCAACCAATAATTTGAAATTTCGTTATGGTCTTGTTACTTTTTCATTCATGCCTGTCTCCTTGATTTAATTTATTTATGAGGTCAGTATCTGCAAGGTACGGTAAAAATTTTCAATATCCTGATTATCAGAAAGTCCTGAAACCTGTCCGTCACCTGTTTCGATGATTTTCCAGCTGTTATCCGTCAGCTGAGCATAATCTATCGTGTAAAACGGTGAAGAAAGATGTTGATATTTCATTAACAAATCTTTTGGCGGTAAGGGTGTATAATTGCCTTGTCCTGAATTTCTGCTTACCGTTGCCGTTTCACCGTTGATATAAAATACCCTGTATTCATTGGTTTTGGTGCCATAGTGTTTCAAATCAAGATATTCCTTTATACAGATACCGCCTGTGTAAAGTGTTCCTCTGTACTGTAAAAATTTTTCCAGTAATATTTTCCATTCGGTGATGTCTGTGTCAGAAGAAATATACTTCGGAAAATCCGTTTCCTTGACGGATTTGACATAATCCTTTATCATAAATCTACGGAATTTCTGTCTGACTTCCTGCCAGTCAACATTGTCCGATGGATAAACCAACATACGGGCTGTATCTGAAACGATTTCAGGATAAATATACGGAAATTCATGAAATTTGCGGTAATTCTCCGGAGAAGTCCACAAGGTAATATTCTTTTGTTGCAGTCGTGTATAAAAATCCGTATAAATTTCTGATTTCATCATCCAGCCTCTGTATATTGCCGAAACCGGTCTGTTCGGAATACGGTTCAGAACTATTTTTCCGCTTTCCAGAAAAATATCATATGAAAATAATATAACATCAAAATAATCATTCTGCAAGAGGGCATTATATTCTTTTTTATACATTTCATCAACTTCATTGATGTTGAAATAATCTGATGGAAAAATGATTGTTTTCACGCCACAGTCCTCCTTTGCTGAAAGTGACAAATAAAAAGACTTCCGCAGATGCCTGCACATCTACGAAAGTCAATTTCTTACAAAAGGTTTACTTCTTTTTACGGTTCAGTAATTCTTTCATAAAAGCGTTCAGTTCAACTAATTGGTCTTCATCAAGAACACGGTAACAAGCGATGATTTCTTTCTCTTCTTTGCTCAGACCATAAATTCTGTCATCGACAGTGACAACTTCTTTATTAATGTCAGCATACTCGGAAAGATATCCACCTTCAACATCAGAAACTCTTGAGTTGAGTTTGAGTTCCTGATTGATGCTCTCAAGAAAAACAGCACAGGGAACATTGAAAATCTTGGAAAGTTTCAACAGCGTACTGGCACTGGGAGTAGTTTTTCCGGTTTCGTAGTAAGTGTAGGTTGAACGGTCAACATTCAAAGCAGTAGCTACCTGTTGTTGTGACAACTCACAATTTTCCCTAAAATACTTCAACTTTTTACCTAAACCTTTCATGGCTCGGCACCTCCGAATGTAATATAATGACTACACAATTTATTATAATGTCAATACTGTCAAATATGCTGATTTCGTGTAAAACGGTCGCAAAATATTTTTACCAATCAGAATATTTACACTTTATTGTTGCATTTCTAAACAATATCTGACATTTTCAGTCTGTCAAACAAAAACAGATAATGTGAATTTATGTAATAAATTGTGATTTATTGTGATTAATATATTCTTTAAATATAAATCGACAATAAATAATCCGAAAACTTTTTGTAAATATTTTATATTTGCTTCGTTTTCTTCTGAAAAAAAGAAAAAAGGTATTGATTTTTTTCAACAAAACAGGTATAATAACTATGTTCTTTTATGAAGTGTGCTGGTGTAGCTCAGTTGGTAGAGCAGCTGATTCGTAATCAGCAGGTCACGTGTTCAAGTCACGCCATCAGCTCCA
>CACYDZ010000010.1 GCA_902773265.1 uncultured Ruminococcus sp. | reverse complement strand
GGGAACAACAGGGCTCGAACCTGTGACCCTCTGCTTGTAAGGCAGATGCTCTCCCAGCTGAGCTATGCTCCCACACCTGAGAAATTTTCGCTTAGCGATTTACTCCCTCTCCAGCGACGATTGATATTATACAATATTTCCTGTTCTATGTCAATACCTTTTTTTAAAAAAAAGATAAAATTTCAAAATCAAGTCAACATATTTTCGCCGACAAAAAGTATTGACAAGATATAGGATAAGGTATATACTGTATTAACAGATACAGCAATGGGGCTGTAGGTAAGCCGTAGGCTTACCTACGCCCTTTTGTTTTGCACACCCATTATAGTATATTCTTATCTTACAAGGAGTGTTCCTCATGGTGAAAATTCCCGAATTGTTCGGTAGTATGGTGTTTGATGATGCCACAATGAAAGAAAGACTTCCCAAAGAAACTTACAAGGCACTGAAAAAAACAATTAAAGACGGTGAACCACTGGATATCAATGTTGCCAACATTGTCGCCAATGCCATGAAAGACTGGGCGTTGGAACTGGGAGCAACACATTATACCCACTGGTTTCAGCCGATGACAGGCATTACCGCTGAAAAACACGACAGCTTCATCAATCCTACGGATGATGGTAAAGTTATCATGGAATTTTCGGGAAAAGAACTTATCAAAGGTGAACCTGATGCTTCGTCTTTTCCGTCAGGCGGAATAAGGGCTACTTTTGAAGCAAGAGGTTATACCGCTTGGGACCCGACTTCTTATGCTTTTGTCAAAGACCAGACTTTGTGTATTCCCACAGCATTCTGTTCCTATACAGGCGAAGCACTGGATAAGAAAACACCACTTCTGCGTTCTATGGAAAGAATCAGCGATGAAGCGGTAAGAATTCTGCGTGTACTTGGCGATGATGAAACAACAAGAGTTGTTACAACTGTCGGTGCGGAACAAGAATATTTCCTGATTGATAAAGATTTGTTTGATAAGAGAAAAGACCTTATCTATACAGGCAGAACACTGTTCGGAGCAAAATCTCCCAAAGGACAGGAACTGGAAGACCACTATTTTGGGTCACTGAAGCCGAGAGTACTGGCTTATATGCAGGATTTAGACAGAGAATTGTGGAAACTTGGTATCTACTCCAAAACCAGACATAATGAGGTTGCTCCTGCACAGCACGAAATGGCACCGATTTTCACTACCACCAACCTTGCCACAGACCACAATCAGCTGACAATGGAGGTGATGAAGAAAGTTGCCAATAAACATAATCTGGTATGCTTATTGCATGAAAAACCGTTTGCGGGTGTCAACGGCAGCGGAAAACACAACAACTGGTCAATTTCTACCAACACAGGAAGAAATCTTCTTAAACCCGGCAAAAATCCTATCGAAAATACAGAATTTCTGGTTTTCCTTGCCGCAATTATGAAAGGCGTGTATGAATATCAGGATTTGTTGCGTGTATCGGTTGCCAGTGCGGGAAATGACCACCGCTTAGGAGCTCATGAAGCACCGCCTGCTATTATTTCCATGTTCATCGGAGATGATTTGGAAGCGGTTGTCAATGCCATTATTGACGGTAAGGATATGGTCAAAAATGATGTTGGTAATATGGAACTGGGTGTAGGTGTATTGCCTGATTTCAAAAAGGACACTACTGACCGTAACCGTACTTCACCGTTTGCCTTTACAGGAAATAAATTTGAATTTCGTTCATTAGGGTCATCACTCAATATTGCCTGTCCGAATATTATGCTGAATACGATTGTCGCTGAAGAATTAAGTCAGTTTGCTGACGAGGTTGAACCTGCACAGGATAAACAGTCTGCGGTCAAAGCATTAATCAGGCGTGTATTCAGAGAATATAAAGATATTGTCTTTAACGGTGACAACTATTCTGAAGAATGGGTTGCGGAGGCTAAAAGGCGTGGTCTGCTGAACCTGCGTTCCATGCCGATAGCCATGCCACATTTTATTGACGAAAAAAATGTAGCACTTTTCAACAAGCACAATGTTCATACAAGGCGTGAGATATTCTCCAGATACGAAATCCAACAGGAAGAATATTGTCGTGTACTGAATATCGAAGCTTTGACTATGCTAGATATGGCACGAAAAGATATTTTCCCTGCCGTTTCCAGATATATTCATGAACTTACCGATACCTGCAACGCCAAAAAAATGTTAAGTACTGCCTTGATATGCGATGCGGAAATCGATTTGATTGATAAACTTTCCAGACTGTTGAATTGTTTCTATCAGAAAATCAATGTACTGGAAACAAAAGTCAATTCGGCACGGGAAATTAACGATGTTGCACAGAGAGCTTTGTATTATGGTGAAGAAGTATTGAGTGCGATGAATGAACTGCGTGTCGTAGGAGATGAGATGGAAGTTTCTGTTTCATCACAATACTGGCCTTATCCGTCTTACGGCGAACTGCTTTACGGTGTAAGATAAACAAGAAATTCCGTTCTGATTGTCAGAACGGAATTTTTCTAAGGGTTGTCTGTTTAAGGGTTGCCGCCCTTAAAAATCCTGCTAAGGGGCTGCCGCCCCTTAACCCTGCCCACTTTTTTGAAAAAAAGTGGACAAAAAACTTTTATAGCTCACTTCGTTCGGATAGTTTATCAAAGGTTCAGCTGTGACAATTAAAAGTTTTTGTCGAACTTTTTTCAAAAAGTTCGTGGGGTTCAGGGGCAATGCCCCTGATGGGATTTTAAAGGGTTGGGAACACAGACACTGTGCGAAACCCTTTAATCGGCTAAAGACAAAACCCAAATCGGCAACAGCCGATTTGGGTATCATTTACATATGTACAGATAAAATGTACCATTAAATGAAAAGAGAGGAAAGACAAAATGGCATCTTATGTTATAGCCGATATTCACGGTCAATATGATATGTTTCTTGATATTCTCCGAAAAATCGGATTGCGTCATTCCGATACCTTATATATTCTCGGTGATATACTGGATAGAGGCCCGTATCCGATAACAACAATAAAAAAGATTATGCAAATGCCGAATGTTGTATGTCTGGCGGGAAATCATGAACTGATGGCGATAGAATGTCTTGAAATTCTGATGGAAGAAATTACAGAACAGTCTATCCGAAAGTTTGATGAAAAAGCTGTGTCTAATCTTGAGCAGTGGTCATATCACGGAAATCAGACAACACTCAGAGAATTTCGCCGTTTATCAAGAGAAGAACAGCAGGAAGTTGTGGACTTTATCAAAGATTTCCTGATATATGAAGAACTGTTTGTCGGCGGAAAAGAATACCTTCTTGTTCATGCAGGACTGGGAAATTTCCGTCCTGACAAGGATATTGAGGAGTATTCTTTAAAGGAACTGATATGGGACAGAGCGGATTATTCTCTTCAATATTATGAAGACATTTATGTTGTTACGGGTCATACGCCCACACAGTTTATTGCTGAAAATCCATATCCGGGATATATTTACCGTAATAAAAATCATATTGCCATTGACTGCGGTGCGTGTTATGAGGGGGGAAGACTTTCTGCATTTTGTCTGGATACAGGGGAGGAATTTTATTCTTTCTCGACAAAAGAACTCCGACCCATATAAGTCGGAATTTTTTTGTCGTCTGTTCAGGTAGCGACAATAACAAGAAATCTTAAAAAGATTCCTCACTTCGTTCGGAATGACACGCAAAAATGTTCAGATTGTTTATCATAGGTTAGGCTATAACAATTAAAAGTTTTTGTCTACTTTTTTCAAACTTACTTTTTTTTGAAAAAAAAGTAAGCAAAAAAATTTTCAAGGCTCTCTTCACTCGGATAGTTTATCAAAGGTTCAGCTGTGACAATTAAAAGTTTCGGTCAAGCCTTTTCAAAGGCTTGTGGGGTCAAGGGGTGAAACCCCTTGTCAGGATTTTAAAGGGT
>CACYDZ010000009.1 GCA_902773265.1 uncultured Ruminococcus sp. | reverse complement strand
GTTTTTTGTCCACTTTTTTTCAAAAAAGTGGCGGATTCCAAAGGCGGAGCCTTTGGGCAGGATTTTAAAGGGCGGCAGCCCTTTAATCGGCTAAACATTCAAGACAAAATTTGCGTACGCAAATTTTGTTTTATCTTTAGGGAGTTTAAGGGCGTTGCCCTTAAAAATCCCACAAGGGGTTTTACCCCTTGACCCCACAAGCCTTTGAAAAGGCTTGACCGAAACTTTCCGTTGTCACAGCTGAAAGTCGGATAAACAATTCTGACGAAGTGGCAAAAAGTTTTTGGAGAAAAGTGAGCAGTTTTTTTAAAAGAGAGGAGCAGGGAAGTGGCAGGGAAAGTAAAAAGTATCTATATATGTTCTCAGTGTGGTTGGGAATCGAGCAAATGGGTAGGCAAATGTCAGGGATGTAACAGTTGGAACACTATGGAAGAAGAAATTCAGACAGTAACCAAAGCTGTCGGAAAAAGTATGAACAATACAGCCAAAACAAATACGATTGTTGCTATGCGGGATATCGATATCGCCAACGAAGAAAGATATGTCACTGGGATTAAAGAGTTCGACAGAGTGCTTGGTGGAGGAATAGTAAAAGGGTCTTTGGTTTTGCTGGGCGGTGACCCGGGAATAGGAAAATCCACCATACTTTTGCAGGTATGTAATAAGCTGGGAAATGATTTAAAAATCCTCTATGTATCGGGGGAAGAATCCAGACGACAGATTAAACTCAGGTCTGACAGACTGGGAGTAGATTGTGAAAATTTGTATGTAGTAACAGAGACAGATATTGAAGTAATTTGTCAGATAATAAGAAACGAATTGCCCGATTTAGTGATGATAGACTCTATTCAGACAATGAATTTAACGGAGTTATCATCATCTCCGGGAAGTGTAACGCAGGTTCGGGAGTGTACCAATTTTCTGATGAAAACGGCGAAATCGCTGGATATTCCCGTCATGATAGTAGGTCATGTCAACAAGGACGGAGCAATAGCGGGGCCAAAAGTACTGGAACATATTGTAGATGCGGTATTACACTTTGAGGGAGATAAACAGATGTCCTACAGGATATTGCGTGCAGTGAAAAACCGTTACGGTTCAACGAACGAAATCGGTGTATTTCAGATGACGAATGACGGTCTCAGCGAAGTAGAAAATCCCTCTATGATGTTGCTTGCAGGCAGACCGAAAAATGTATCAGGAACTTGTGTAGCGTGTGCAATGGAGGGGACACGCCCCATTTTAGCCGAAATTCAGGGTCTGGTTACGACTTCAGGGTTTGGCAATCCCCGAAGAATGTCAACAGGTTTTGACTACAACCGCATGAACCTGATTTTAGCCGTACTGGAAAAGCGGGCAGGATATTTCTTTTCTAATTGCGACACTTATATTAATGTAGTAGGCGGTCTGCGTTTAGATGAACCGGCAGTTGATTTGGCGGTAGCGATGTCGCTGGTAAGCAGTCTGAAAGATACCGCCATTTCTGAAAGTGCCATAGCATTCGGGGAAATCGGCTTAGCAGGAGAAATCCGTGGAGTTTCGCAATCGCAGGCGAGAATTTCAGAAGCCGTCCGTTTAGGTTTTCGGAAAATCGTCTTACCCTATCAGAATATAAAAACGGTTAAGAAATCCCTTTATCCTGATGCAGAGATTGTCGGAGTAAAAAATATCCGTGAAGCCTTTGAGCATATGACAAACTGATATATTATGACATTCTGAATACCTGATATCATTCCGAATGTCAACTACCCTGTCATTCCGAACGAAGTGAGGAATCTTTTAATAATTTCTTAAACAGAAAATAAAAAATTAGGATATTAATTATTCACCGTCATATTTCACAAATACGCTTGCGGAAATTTGAAATATCAGCCAAAATTCATATAACAGGGTTGCACATAATCTTTGATTTTGGTATAATCAACTACAAAGTGAGCGTTGCAATAAAATCAGAAACGGGGGGATTTCATTTATGGCAACAGCAACTAAACGGAAATTCATTTCAGGAGTGTCAATAATTTGTGCAGTCATGCTGATTGTCGGTATTTTCCCGATGGTCAACAGCAGCAGCAAAGCCGAAGCAACCGACACAGGCGAGTATTATTATGCACCTGCTAAATTGTATGACTACCGTTATGATACAGAGGTCAATCCGTCTTACCATTATTCAAAAGACCATGAAATTTATGACCCCAATCAGATGATTAACGGTCAGAAAAACGGTGATGTTTACAAAGGCGGAAACCGTTGGCGTACACAGTTACAAGTACCTTATGAAATGTTCAACAGAGAGATATCAAAGTATTATACCGATAACGGTATAGCATGGAATAAGCACGCTTTGTATTTCGGTAACTTTTACGGTACAGACGAGCAGAACGCCGACAACGAAAGACACAGAACCTATAAAGAGGGACAGGACGGTTATTACTGGTACAGTGATGTATACAATAACTTTTTCCTCAATTCCAACAATGCTCCTGATGTGAATAACGGACGGGTAGCGGTGCAGGGGTTGGTAGACAGCACGCTTTCAGGAGGAACGAGCAACGGAACAGTTACGCAGAACGGTGTGGCATTACCGCAGTTCAATGATACTTTTGTTTCCAATTCAAGATATGCTGATGTATACCGTGTTGACAACGGATTTCCGTTCAATGTCATCAGAGAGAACGGGCTGATAACTTATTCCTATGATTCCCTGACAGACGGCAACAGATATTATAATAACGGAAATATTTATGTACAGAAAGCCGAGAACGGTCATGGCAGAAGTTCAATGAACTTTGTCACCGTAGGAGAAATGAGTGCCAATGATGAAACAGGTTTCTATCCGTTCAACGGTAATCAGTCCATAGGTTCATCGTATAACGGTCGTGAAGGTGTCAATTACGGTTTCGGTATGCGTCTGGACATTCCGTTCAATCTTACCAAAGACGGCACACTGACAGGCAAAGACGGTTCTAAAAAAGATATCGTATTCAATTTCAGCGGTGACGATGATATCTGGGTATTCCTTGACGGTAAGCTGGTACTGGATATGGGCGGTGACCATGGACGGGTAACAGGCAGTATCAACTTTAATGTCAATAAAGATTCCGTGTATATTGATAATGTCACATCGTCATTTACAGATAAGCGAAGAGTACAGGCAGGAAGCAAGACTTCATATAATGCCAGACTTTCCGATAATTTCAGCGGAGCGTATACAAGAGGTAAGGAGTACGACATATATCAGACCCATACGATGACCGTATTTTACATGGAAAGAGGTATGTTTGAATCCAATCTGAGTGTCAACTTCAATTTCCAGCCTTTGAAAAATACTTTGAAGATTGTCGAGCAGACGGTATTTGACGGTATCAACAGCGGATTGCTTGCGGATACGGTAAAGGTAGCAGAAGAAGATGTATTCCGTTACAATGTGCAGAACAAAGGAACACCGCAAAGCGGAGTAGTCGGAAGTGATTTTCTTTACCCGTCCACAGAGACAAAGATTATCCGAAACAATACAACGAATATCGGAAATGAAGAGCGTTCAGGAATTGAAAATAAAGCAGTGCTGAACAAAGGCGACAGCAGTACGCCTGTTGCAGACAATAAATTTTATTTAGATACAAGCAAGATGTTGCCGGGAGGCGGAGGCAATACTTATTGGGACGATAACGCCAAACTGATTGCCTATGTTTACGGTAACGGCAGTGAGTTTATCAATATGACCAAAGTATCGGGAAAAGACCACCTTTACAGTATTGATTTGACAGGCAAATCCCAATATAACAATGTGATATTCCTGCGTTGCGATACAGGAGCGGACGCAAGTATGGGCAGCAGTCTCTGGAGCAGAGTACAGGACAGCGGTAAAAACAGAACGCCCGCAGACGGCAATGGTGGTTGGAGTTTGAAGAGCGGTAAAAATACCGTTAAAATTACCAACTGGAGCAACAGTGCCGAGTGGGGAGATAATCATTCTGTTGCAGGAAGCGGTACAAATTCCAACTTTGAGCCGGCAAATCCCGATTATTTCAACAATGTAGCGAATGTTACCTATGAACTTACCGACCCCTACGCTACCAAAGAAAACGGCGATGCACTCAGCGATGCGGAAACACCGTTCACTAAAAATACAGACAGTAACGGTAATGTAGATTTGATGTACGGACAGTCGGCATTCTTTGACGGACAGTTCAGAGAAAACGGCAGAATGCGTGTTACACAGAGCAATACATTATGTACACTGAATTACGGCAGTGAAGTTACTTTCAGTGTGGGCGACCGTGCAACAGCAGAATATTATGATACAACGGTACGGGTTGTTGATGCAAAAAATCAGGAAGTTCTTTCTAAAGATATCAATAATTTTAATGAGTTCAACCGTACAGGTGAGTATGATTATAAGAACATGGACGATACTGTACCTGTCGGCATGACAGAAACCTATGTCAACACAGTCAAGACAGGCAGTCTGAAAATCACAAAGAGCCTGAACCCTGACGAAGGTGTCAGCCGTTCATTCAGATTTCAGCTTGAGCTTACGGAAATTTTCGGTAAGAGCGGTGTCAATACAAGCAACTATGCGAATATTGATACAAGCAAAGGTAAAATTCTGAATGGTACAGGTACATTTACCCTTAATGCCGGCGAGAGTGTAGAAATTAAAGGTATTCCTGTCAATACGAAGTATAAGATTACAGAGTTGTCTGATGACACATTCAGTCTTCACAGCAGCAGTACGCTGATGGAAGGAAACATTATTGCCAACCGAGAGCAGGATACTACTGTACTGAATGATGAAGAAGCGGTAAATACCCGTAATGTAGGAACACTCACTTTGGCGAAAGAGGTCATGGCAGAAGACCCCAACGAAAATCTGACAGATGAACAGCTTAACAGAGCTTACGATTTTGAAGTTACTTTAGAAATGCCTGACGGTGTAAATTTCCGCAATTATATGGATAAAGTAGGAGGAAGCTGGAGTATCAGTGGTGACACATGGAAATCTGTATTTGCCGTTAAGCAAGGTGAAGATGTCAAGCTGAAAAACATACCTTACGGTACAATCTACACCGTTGCAGAGAAGTTCAGTGATACAGGCTGGAGAAAATCGGGAGAAGTTTCTGATGTAGAACTCAACAGAAGCAATTCTGACCCCACAGTTACCATCACCAACACCAAAAAGCCCGAAGAAAAGAC
>CACYDZ010000008.1 GCA_902773265.1 uncultured Ruminococcus sp. | reverse complement strand
CTTTAAAATCCTGCTAAGGGGCTTTGCCCCTTAACCCCACAACTTTTTGAAAAAAGTTGACAAAAACTTTTAATTGTCACAGCTGAAAGTCTGATAATCATTCCGAATGAAGTTCGGTCTTAACTGAACTTTTCAAGACCTTTGGCAAGTCTTTTTAAAGATTCCTCTCTGCCGAGAATATCAAGAATTTCCACAGCACCGCCGGGAGTGACTTTTTTGCCTGCCACAGCAATTCTGACAGGCCACATCACCGTACCGTTCTTTACACCGAGTTCAACAGCAAGATTAATCAGACAATCATGAATAGTGTCTTTTGTCCAGCTGTCCAGAGCGGTGAGTTTATCGGTAGCGATTTGGAGCATTTTGGGAGCGTTGTCAAGATTAGTTTTACTTTTCTTATTGATGAACATTTCGGTATCATATTCGGGAAGTTGATAAAAGAAGTCGGTCATTTCGGGAATCTGATTGAATTTGGTGACACGCTGATGTAAGATGGCGGTAATTTTAGACCAGTCAAAATTTTTATCAGGCATGGACTGCTGATAGAAAGGCATAGCGTATTTTGTAAATTCTTCATCAGACATTCTGCGGATATATTCAGCATTGAACCATTCAAGTTTGTCATAATCGAAGATAGAGGGGGATTTACTGATACCGCTGATTTTGAATACTTTGACAAGTTCATCAAGTGTAAAGATTTCCTGATTATCTTCAGGACACCAGCCAAGCAAAGCCACATAGTTGATAATTGCCTGCGGTAAATAACCTTCATCGACTAAATCTTCAAACCCTGTTGAACCGTGTCTTTTAGAGAGTTTAGCGATATTGCCGTCAGCATCTTTGCCCATAATCAGGGGAAGATGAATATAAGTCGGAATTTCCCAACCGAAAGCCTCATATAAAAGGTTGTATTTTGGTGTGGAACTTAAATACTCTGACCCTCTGACAACATGGGTGATATTCATAGTGTGGTCATCAATGACATTGGCAAAATTATAAGTGGGATAGCCGTCAGTTTTAATTAAAATCTGGTCTTGCAGTTCGCTGTTGTCCACAGTAATTTCGCCAAAAACGGTATCGGTAAAAGTCGTTTTTCCCTCAAGTGGCATTTTCTGACGGATAACATACGGAACACCCTTAGCTAAAAGTCTGTCGATTTCCTCCTGTGGTAAGTCACGGCAATGGCGGTCATAACCACCGCCTTGTGTATCTTCTTTCAGGCTGTCCAGTCTTTCTTTTGTACAGAAACAGCGGTAGGCTTTTCCCTCTTTAATGAGTTGTTCGGCATAAGGTTTATACATGGCAAGTCGTTGACTTTGCACATAAGGTCCGTATTCTTTAGGTTTGTCAGGGCCTTCATCGTGTACAAGTCCTGCTGTCTGTAAAGTCTTGTAGATGACTTCTACTGCCCCTTCAACATAACGCTCACGGTCGGTATCTTCTATTCTCAGGACAAAATCACCGCCCTGACTTTTTGCGACAAGATATTCATACAAAGCTGTTCGGAGGTTGCCTATGTGCATAAATCCCGTAGGACTTGGTGCAAATCTTGTACGGACTGTCTGCTTATTCATGTTTATTTCCTCATTTCGTCTGATAGTTTTTGTAAAGAGTATTATAACAAAGAACAAAACATTTTTAAAGGGTTGTCCCGAAATTTTATACTAAAGGTAGTAAAAAAATCATAACAACGCTGTTTTTTCGGGAAACCAAAAACAAAAAATCCGTTTTTCCTGCAAATTCTTTTGACATTCAACCATAGTATGTGTTATAATCGTGTTGTCCGCAAAGCGGAACAGAAATTAATTTTGGAGGTTTTTATAATGAATGTATGGCATGAACTCAATCCCGAAAGAGTAACTCCACAGAAATTTGACGCTTATATAGAAATTCCCAAAGGAAGTAAAAGTAAATATGAACTGGATAAGGAAACAGGTCTGTTAAGGCTTGACCGAATTTTACATACTTCTACCCGTTATCCTGCCAACTATGGTCTTATTCCGCTGACATTTGCACAGGACCTTGACCCTCTTGATGTACTTGTCCTTTGCAGTGAAACGGTCTATCCAGGAACGCTGATAGAATGTTATCCGATAGGTTATATCCGTATGATAGATTCAGGTTATAATGATGAAAAAATCATTGCTATTCCTTTCAATGACCCGAACTATAATGTCTATACAGATATTTCTCAGTTACCGCCTCATATTTTCAGAGAGATGTGTCATTTCTTTTCGGTGTATAAGACTTTGGAACAGTCAGACAAATATACCAAAGTGCAGGATGTTAAAGGAGCAAGTGAAGCACAGGCAATTATTGCACAGGCTATCAAGGATTACAAAAAAACTTACGGCGGTATGCTGAAATAAGTTCTTTCAGCGGAGACGGATAAAAACCGGTACAAATATAATAAGAAATGACGGAGATGCTTTTATATGAGTAGCAGTTTTGCAAGCAAAGAAAATAAAAAGACAAAACCGTTAAGGTTGTTGTTATGTTTCAGTTTTGTTCTGGAGATATTACTGTTGTCGATGCCCTATATTGCTATGGTGCATGAGGATATGTACTATTCCAAAACGATGGTTCAGCTGATGATTACGATGATGAGTACAAAAGAACAACAATGGTTCAGATTAGGCATTGTTGCCATTATATTTGCGGTTATTCCTGTTGTCGGATTTTTCTTTGCTGTATTTGACAAGAACAGTCTGTTGAAATGTGTGGTAGGCTGTATCTGTTCATTTCTGGGCATATTCTGTATTGTCTTCATCATTCCACAGTTTTCATCCGTGCTGGCAATCGGAGCTATGATGGCGATTGTTTTATATTTGTTTGCTTTTGCGATAAGCGTATCTCTTGCATTGAAAACATTGGGAATAAGAGCCTGGCAAAAACAGGAAGAGCGTCTTGCCAAAGAACGCAACGAAGCATGATAATTCGTAATGATAGAACAACCACCGATAGCTGTGACAACGGAAAGTTTTTGTCCACTTTTTTCAAAAAGTGGCGGTTTCCAAAGGCGGAGCCTTTGGTGGGATTTTAAAGGGCGAAGCCCTTTAATTGGCTAAAAAATCAAACAAAATCTGCGTAAGCAGATTTTGACAATATCATAACAAACAATAAAAGGTTTACGGCAAAATGATTTTGCCGTAAACCTTTTTGATATCGTTAAGTTTTTGAAACATACTCCGAATATTCGTCTTTCAGAATGGAGTACATTTTCAGACTGACAACTTTGCTATCTTTTATCATACAATTTCGCTGTAAGCCCTCATAGTTCATTAATAACTTTTCCATAACTCTTGCCGAAGCCAAATTATGTGCCATGCAAATTCCCCCGACACGGTTCATATCAAGTTCTTCAAAGGCGTAGCGAATAAGTCTTGCGGAAACTTCGGTAGCAATTCCCTGATTTTGAAATGCAGGGTGGATAAAGTAAGAAATATCACATTTTTTATTGTCATGGTCAACATTGATAAGCCCCGCATTACCCATATAGCGGTTATCTGTTTTCCGAATAACGGCATATTCATAACAGCGGTTGTTTTGTATATTGCTGACAACATTTTTTATCCAGTTGCGGGCATAACGGATATCACAATGACGGGGAATACCATAAGTCGTCTGATAAATACTGTCGGTATTGAGTACATCACAGAGAGCTTTTGCATCATTAGTGTTGTATATTCTCAGAATAAATCTTTTTGTAGTAAGCATAGTATCAGTCTTTCAGAAAAGTAACACGATAATGACTGTTCAGACTTTTAAAAGTCTGAACAGTCATTGATATAGTTTTTCAGATATTTCCTGTTACGGTGAGTGTAGCAACACCCGGAGTAGTGATATATTCGCCTGTTGTGGGATTCTGTGTGAATGTAGCAGGCGGAACGGTGATTTGTCCTGCAACGGTTTCAAAAAGACCTGTCGCAGGAACATAGGTGTAATTGACATCTTGTGTCCACGCAGTGTCGTTCAGGGTAACGACAAGGTTATTCAGAACGGGAGTAAAGGTATCGGTAACAACAATATTGCTGTTTGCAGATGCTTCTTCATTGCCAAGATTCTGAATAATGAAGGTATAGGTCAGCTGACCGTTTTCGGTAATGACAGTAGGTGTTACTGTTTTGCTGATTGTCAGAACGGCAGTATTTTCGGCAGTAACAGTACCGGAAACCGTCAGAGGAGTAGCAAGACCGGTTGCCGTAATGACTGCTTTATTGGTGATAGTGCCGTCAGCGGTGGGTGGAGCAAAACGGTTGGCAGTTGCTTCATAAATGATAATCGCATTACCATTGGCAGGAACGGTAATATTGCTGATGACCAGTTCTGTGGGGGTAGCTGAAACAGTCGGGGTAGTTTTCAATATACCGTCTGTATAGTAACATACAGAATTTTCGGTATAGGTAAGCGGTACAAGTGTCTGTGTGTCAAAGGTATAAGCACCAAGATTATCCGTTATCGTAACATCAGTAAAAGGAACATCGCCTGAATTGACAATACTGATAACATAAGTGATATCGTCATTTTGTGCATAGTCGTTCATGACAGCGGTTTTGGTAGCAGAAAGAACTTCTGTAATTTCGCCTGTCGTGACATTAGAGTTGATAATATTTCCGTTATAGGAAAGTGTAGCCTGATTTTGAAAAATCGCCATTTTTGAATTACCTCCTTATGATAAGGAAATTTACATATATATGTTATTCCTTTATACATCATATGAGGTAATTTTCATTTTGACACTGTTTTATTAGGGAAAGTTTTTTGATGATGTCAAAAAATCTGCTTACGCAGATTTTGTTTGATTTTTTAGCCGATTAAAGGGCTGCCGCCCTTTAAAATCCCGCTAAGGGGCTGCCGCCCCTTAACCCTGCCCACTTTTTGAAAAAAGTGGACAAAAACTTTCCATTGTCATAGCTGACACTTCATTTTTCATTCTAAGCAAAGTAAGTCATAAGTTTTTTTGTCAGTTTTTTTAAACCGGCAAAGTTAAGGTAAGAATGAGTTGATGGTAAACAGGGTGTTGAGCATAAAAGCACGGGTGTTGGTTTCTTTCATGTTTTTAATTCTGATGTTCATAGCATAGAGTTCGGGATTAAGATATTTTTTCATATCAAGATGGTGCTTGTCAGAAATTCTGTATTCAAGGGGAACTTTAAACATCAAATCCATGAATTTTCTGTTATCGTAAATCATAGTGATATCGGCGTAAATTTTCATTTCGGAAATGGCACGACCACCATGACCACCCCATGTTACTTCATTGTAATGTATGTCGGCAGTGGGGTATTGCTTAGGGATTTTTTCATAGTCAAAGTCCTTGATATACTGTTCAAAGATTTTATCGGTCTTGTGGGCAAGTTTACGGTTAGTGGTGAAAATTTTGTAAAGATTACGGTAGAGTTTCGGGGATAATTCAGGCATAGTTTTTCTGTTGTAGTACTTGTACCAGTAAGCACGGATAGTTTCGGAAACCCATGATTTGACCTCTACATCAGCGTCAAGATGTTCAACAAGATATACTCTTTTACGGTTTTCGTTGCCGGCATTGGGAGCAATATAGCCGTTGTTGTGGTCGATAATGGCAACCAGTTCATCATAGTTTTTCAGTGTATCCGTTGTTTCGGGAACTTTATAGATAGTATGCGGTACATGGAATTTTTTAGCAATTTTCTTTGCAGCAAATGCATCAATCGTTTCTTTTTCGGCAGAAAGATAGCTGAAAGCGGTAAACCTGTCATAAATACCGTTGGCAGCCGCAAAAGTCGTATTGCTGTCGATACCGCCCGTCAAAGAAATGGCAGGTTTTTTCCATTTACGGGAAACCAATTCCATATTGTTTTTGAGAATGTCGGCAGCTTCTTTGATGACAGCATTATATTCTTCTTCTGTTTTACATTCAGCGAGGTCTTTAACAGGATAGAAACGCTTATGCGTAATTTTGCCATCGTGATAGGTATAATTGATGTTGGGAACAACTCTTTTTACATCATCAAACTGACTGAGGTCACCGGGCAGATAAGGACCTACCAGACGGGGATACCATTTGTAGGCGACATATTCTTTTGCGGTATCGGACATGGTAAGATGACAGATATCGCCTATCAGCTGTGGGTGAGAGGACATATAAAAATGCCCCTGAACATAACCGCACCATGCTGACTGCATACTGGACGGGTCGTTGGTAAACTGTACACCGTTCTCATCAATGACACCGTATACAAACAGACCTGTCATTTCATCTACAAAATCCCAGTAGGTATCGGTATTATAATGTTCAGCGATACGCTCCAGAATTTTATTTTCATCAATTTCCATAGTAAATGGGTTGTAAGCGTGTCCGAAAAGGAAAAATGTTCGTCCGTCAACAGTAACATGATGAATATACTGTGTATTGTGTACATAAGCATAATAAGTATCATCAAGTTTTTCTTTTTTCCAGTTTCCATAGAAAGGAAATTCGTCAAGGTTGATATCATTGTTATCCGAAAGCAGAAATGCACGGATAAAAAGATATTTACGCAGATTTTTCTTTTGTTCCAGCATGGTTTTTAGTTGTTCTGTCATTTTTATATTCCTCCAAAATTAAATCATTTTCTACCCGAGAGGTTGAAAATCAGGGAATTATTAACAAAATCTGCTTACGCAGATTTTGTTTTGAATTTTTAGCTATTAAAGGGCTTTGCTCCTTGACCCCACCACTTTTTGACAAAAGTGGACAAAAACTTTTCATTGTCATAGCTATGGGTTGATTTTATCATTTTTCAGGGAAGAATGGAATTTGCGGTAAAGATGACATTCAGCAAAAAGGCTCTTGTATTTGTTTCTTTCATATTGACAACCCTGATATTCATGTCATAGAGTTTTTTATTCAGAATTTTTTTCATATCGAGATGGTGTTGGTCGGAAATTCTGTATTCAAGCGGAACTCTGAACAGCAAATCAAGGAATTTTCTGTTGTTGTAAATCATCGTGATATCAGCATAGATTTTCATTTCAGAGATATTCAGACCGCCCCAGCTTCCCCATGTTACTTCATTGTAGTGTATATCGGCCGTAGGGTATTGTTCAGGAATTTTATCATATTCAAAATCTTTGATATACTGTTCAAAGAGCTTGTCTGTTTTGTGGGCAAGTCTGCGGTTGGTAATGAATATCTTGTAAAGGTTGCGGTAGAGTTTAGGGGAAAGTTTCGGCATGGATTTTCTTCCGTAATGTTTGTACCAATAGGCACGGATAGTTTCGGAAACCCATGATTTGACCTCTACATCAGCATCAAGATGTTCGATAAGATATACTCTTTTACGATATTCATTATCATTTCCTCTAGCCACATAACCATTGTTGTGGTCGATGATTTCCACAAATTCTTCATAATTTTTAAGTGTATCGGTTGTCGGAGGAATTTCATAAACAGTATGCTTTACCCCGAACTTTCTGGCAATATTTTTAGCTGCAACAACATCTATGCTTTCCTTTTCGGCAGAAAGATAGCTGAAAGCGGTAAATCTGTCATAAATACCGTTGGCAGCCGCAAAAGTAGTATTGCTGTCAATACCGCCAGTCAGAGAAATGGCAGGTTTTTTCCATTTTAGGGAAACCAGTTCCATATTGTTTTTGAGAATGTCGGCAGCTTCTTTAATAACAGCTTGATATTCTTCATCATTTTTACATTCGGTAATAGTTTTTATAGGATAAAATCTTTTGTGGGTGATTTTGCCGTCTTTGAATGTATAAGAAATATCGGGAACAATTCTCTTTACTTCATCAAAAGGGGTGAGGTCAGCAGGCAGATAAGGTCCCATAACTCTGTAATACCATTTGTAAGCTACATATTCTTTTGCAGTGTCGGACATGGTAAGATGACAGATATCACCAATAAGCTGAGGATGGGAAGAAATATAGAAATTTCCGTTAATATAACTGTAACAGGCTGATTGCATACCTGACGGGTCATTGATAAAATGTACGCCATTTTCATCAATGACACCATATACAAACAAACCTGTCATTTCGTCTACAAAATCCCAGTAGGTATCGGTGTTATAATGTTCAGCGATACGCTTCAGAATTTTGTTTTCATCAATTTCCATCGTAAAAGGATTGTAAGCGTGTCCGAACAGGAAAAATGTTTTTCCGTCAACATCGACATGATAGATATGTTGTGTATTGTGTACATAAGCGTAATAAGTATCATCAAGTTTTTCTTTTTTCCAGTTGCCGTAGAAAGGAAATTCGTCAAGGCTGATATCATTGTTATCTGAAAGCAGGAATGCACGGATAAAGAGATATTTACGCAGATTTTTCTTTTGTTCCAGCATAGTTTTTAATTGTTCCGTCATTTTCATAAGTCCTTCCTGTATAGAGTGCAACTAATTATACAACACTAAGACTGTATTTTTCAAGTATCTTACAGTTGATGTCAGGCTAATTTCAGAAAATTCGTGATATTGCATAAATTATATGATGACGCTATAAAGCAAACAGCTGAAAATCAGGAAATCATAAGAAAATAAAATGCAATTTTATTATAAAAATTATGCAAAAATTTCGGAGATATTTCATTTAAAACAAATACACAGTGCTTTAAATGAAATTTAATTTAAAAATCATGCAGAATTGCCGACTAATCTTTTGTATTTCTCAAAAGAAAATTACTGATTTCGTTGATAGTGGAGTGCATATTTTCTGATATGCAGAGTATCGGTAATGATGACCCAAGACGGTATTGGTGTCCCTTGTCATAAAGTGCCTGTGCAAAGTATTCATCACTGAGAGAATGGGGTTTGATTTCTTTGTAATTGTCATTCAGAGAGAGAATATAGCGGAAATAAACATAACCGTTCTGACAGACGGACGGTTTTTCCGAAGTAAATATAACAGTATTGTTCTGAACAGGGATATTCTGTGTGATTTTCTGTGGTGCGATAATCAGAGAAATGTTCTTCAGTGCCGAAAGGTCTTTTTTTATACGGATAACTGCTCCGCTGGTGTTCATAATCTGCTCACAGACAGAATAATAATTTTCTGTATTGTCTGTCACAATCATAAGATGATTGGTGTACTTGATGAGAATTTCGGCAAGTTCTGTTTTGAGGGCGTTTTTGTCATAAATTCCTACAGAGAGATTTTTATTTGTCTGACTTGCCCGCTTTAAGGTTTCGGTTGCTGAATTTTCGGCAATGCGTTCTTTCAGAAGATTGGAAGTATAGCGTTTCAGTCCGCAGTTTTCGGGAATTTCGATTTTATTGTTATATAAAAGATATTGACCTTCATTACCTGCCAGTTGACGGATTTTGTGCCATTTGACATTTTTTCCATATTTATAATAGATGATATGACAAATGTGAATGTTATTATAACGGATAACTTCCAGTTGAATATGGTCAAATTTAAGTATTCGGCGTTTTTTATCGTTGTAAAAGTCTTTTATCGTTAGAGCGGTCAGCATGGGAAACCTCCTTATCAATTTATATATGTATATTGATTAAAAATTGATGGTATTCAAAAAAATGTAAAATTTGCTTACGCAAATTTTGTTTTTATTTTCGGGAGTTAAAGGGCTTGCCGCCCTTTAAAATCCTGCTAAGGGGCTGCCGCCCCTTAACCCTGCCCACTTTTTTGAAAAAAAGTGGACAAAAAACTTATGGCTCACTTCGTTCGGATTGTTTATCAAAGGCTGAGCTATGACAATTAAAAGTTTTTGTCAACTTTTTTCAAAAAGTTGTGGG
>CACYDZ010000007.1 GCA_902773265.1 uncultured Ruminococcus sp. | reverse complement strand
TTCAAAAAAAGTAGGTTTGAAAAAAGTGGACAAAAACTTTTCATTGTCATAGCTGAACCTGTGATAAACAATCCGAACGAAGTGAGCCTTGAAAGTTTTTTTGCCTACTTTTTTTTCAAAAAAAGTAGGTTTAAAAAAAGTGGACAAAAACTTTTATAGCTCACTTCGTTCGGGTCGTGTTTCTGAACACTGTGAACAATTTTTTAATTGCTGATTTTTAATTGCTTTTTCAGATAATCTCTGTCCCATAGTTCTACATCAAGATGACCGGCATATTGAATGGCAGGTTTGGTAAAATAACTGTTGGTCATCACAGCCGCTTTATCACAATGATAATAGGCTTTGCCTGAAAATACTTCCTGTATAGAAGAATTGCCCAGTTTGTTTTTGTACCGCTTACACTGAACAGCATATCTTACATTACCCTTACAGGCTAAAATATCTACCCCACCATCACCTGAACGCCCTGTGATTTCTACTTTTGAAAAACCATGATGTTTCAGAATATCTGCACAGGCTTTTTCAAATGTTTTACCGTCCATTTTGTCAATCTGCGACATGGTATAACCATTTTTTTCAGACAGACTGCTTATCAGACATAGTAACAAACTGAAAGTAAGGACTGACAAAATCAACAGACTGCTTTTTGTGTGATGTTGTAAAAAAGGATAAATGTTTTTCTTAATTAAAATCAGTACACAAAACAGAATGAAAACATAAATAAAACATAATGCCATTGCTAAAGCACAGCCTTTGGTCGGAGTATCAGATTTTGTCGTTTTCATCATTCCTGCGTGAAAAATCAGAATACACAACACACAATCGGAAAATAACAAAAAACCGCTTAATAAAACAAGCGTATCATTCATTAAAATATTGCTCATGTTTTAATTTTCTGATGACTTTACCATGAATAATAATTCTTCTTCCGAAAGAATGGTAATGCCTAAAGATTGTGCTTTTGTCAGCTTACTGCCTGCATCTTCCCCTGCTACAACATAATCCGTCTTTTTGGATACTGAGGATACTACCTTACCGCCTGCATTTTCAATAATGGCACTTGCCTGACTGCGTTTCAAAGTCGGTAATGTTCCTGTAAGAACAAATGTCTTTCCGAAAAATTTTCCGCTTTCTGTTTTCCGCTCAACAGACAACATCTTTACTCCACTGTTTCTCAATTTCTCAACCAATTCCCTGTTCTTCTCCTGCGAAAAATAACTCACAACACTCTCTGCCATAATACCGCCAAATCCTTCAATCGCTGAAAGTTTTTCTATGGTAGCGTGGATAATATTGTCAATGGAAAGCATGGCATTACACAGTAATTTTGCACTTTTCTGACCAATATGGCGTATGCCTAACGCATAAACTACACGCTCCAAAGAATTATCTTTGGATTTTTCGATGGCTTTTAACAGATTGTCAGCGGATTTTTCCTTTTTCTTCTCCAGTGTCATAATCTGTTCTTTTGTCAAGGTGTAGATATCAGACGGTGACTGAATAAGATGATTTTCTGTCATCTGCTTTAAAACAGCTTCGCCCAATCCATCAATATTCATCGCATCACGGGATACAAAATGAATGAGATTCCGCAAAAGCTGTGCCGGACATTGTGTGTTGGTACATCTCAATACCGCTTCGTCATTTTCACGCTGTACAACACTTCCGCATGACGGACAAACTTCGGGTAGGTGATATGGTACGGTATTGCTGTTATGAGATACCACGCTTACTACTTCGGGAATTATCTCTCCGGCTTTTCGGATTTTGACGGTATCTCCTACACACAAACCTAATTCATCAATAAAATCCTGATTGTGAAGTACTGCTCGGCTTACCGTTGTTCCTGCCAGAAAGACAGGTTCAAAAATTCCTGTAGGGGTCAATGCTCCTGTTCTGCCTACATTGACTTCTATTGCCAGTAATTTTGTTTCCTTTTCTTCGGGGGGATATTTGTAGGCTTCTGCCCATTTCGGGAATTTTGCGGTACTGCCAAGTAATTTTCTTTGTTCAAAGTCGTTTATCTTGACCACTGCTCCGTCTGTCTGATAATCCAGCTGACCTCTTGTGTTACCGATTTCGGCAATATTTTCTATCACATCTTCTATATTGTCAAAAAGCTGATAAGATGTCGGTACGGGAAATCCTAATGAACGCAAAAAATCCAGCGACTGTTTATGTGTCTGTAAAACTTCGCCCTCTATCTGCTGAATGTTGAATATGAAAATGTCCAGATTTCTTTTGGCGGTAATTTTTTCGTCTTTCTGTCGGAGTGACCCTGCTGCCGCATTTCGGGGATTTTTAAAGACTTTTTCTCCGTTGAGTTCCTGTTCTTCGACAAGTTTCAGAAAAGTGCCGTTTTTCATATAAACCTCTCCACGCACTTCTAAAAACGGAATGGATTTTTTCAGTCTTTTGGGTAAGGATTTGACGGTCATTAAATTTTTGGTGATATCTTCCCCTGTTACCCCGTCACCTCTTGTAGACCCTCTGACAAAAACTCCGTTCTCATATTCACACGATACCGAAAGTCCGTCTATTTTGGGTTCTACTATATATTCTGCTTTATCGGTTATGATTTGTCTTACTCTGCTGTCAAACGCTCTTAATTCGTCAGCTGAAAAAGAATCATGTAAACTTTCCATTGGTACTTGATGAATGACTTTGGAAAATTTTTCTGACGCTTTTCCTCCTACTCTGTTGGTAGGGGAATCTTCTTTTCGAAATTGCGGAAAGTTGTTTTCTAAGGTTTCCAGTTCGTTTAACAGTTTATCGTATTCGTAATCCTCTATTTCAGGATTATCCTGATTGTAATATCTGTCATTATGATAAAGAATTATCTTTGTCAGTTCTTCTATTCTGATTTTTGCCTGTTCGGTATTCATTTCTTTTTTCACCCTTTTCTTTTTATTATTTTACCTTTTTTTCTCCGTAAAATCAATCTTTTTTACCATATTATTTCTGTTTTTTTATGTAGAAAATTTTCTTTTATCAAAGTTTATTTTTTTATTTTATTTATCCTATATAATTTTTTTATAAATTTTATACTATCTTTTTTCAAAGCGTTTCCTCAGCTTTTTCAATGCTTTGGTTTCTATTCTCGATACATACGAACGGGATATATTCAACATATCCGCAATCTCTCTTTGCGGTTTTTCTTCAATTCCGTTCAGTCCGTACCGCAAATAAATCACTGTCTTTTCCCGTTCATCCAGTACTTCATCTATATATTTCTGTAATTTTTCACTTTTTAATTTGATGTCTATCTTTTCGGCAATATCGTCATCTGTCGAAATAATATCCATCAGTATCAAATCATTTCCGTCCTTATCTGTGTCCAGTGCTTCATTTAAGGAAATATCATGACTTCTTTTGTTGGCATTACGGAACATCATCAGTATCTCATTCTGTACACATATCGCTGCATAGGAACTTAATCTGCCTGACTTCTTCATGTCGAAAGTATTTATTGCTTTGATAAGTCCTATCGTTCCTACCGATATCAGTTCATCATAATCATTGCTTCCTGAACTGTACTTTTTTACGATATGGGCTACTAACCGTAAATTATGCTCTACCAGAATATTCCTTGCCTGCTTATCTCCTTTGGCAAGCTGTTCCAGATATTTTCTTTCTTCCTCCGCCGAAAGCGGTTTCGGATAAACAGTATTACTCGTCAGGTGCAAAATAAACAACAAATATATTCCGCTGATTAACTCCGAAAACATGATTTTCAGCTCCCCTTTCTCCGAAAAGATGAGATGTGTTACATATTTATGTTGTTGTTTCTCTGTTCTTGCCAGTCCTTCTGCTATCCTACAAAATTAAAAATGAGATTATCTTAACCATCAAAGATAATCTCATAAGTTGTATTTCTATTTTATTTTCTGTTCCAACATCATTTTCAGTGGCTGTAATCCGCACTTCTCGTAAAAACGACAGGCTATGTCATTTCCGTTCCAGACATTCAAAGTAATACTGTCAAAATGATTTTCTTTTGCCAGCTTTACCGCATATTCATATAACTGCGTCCCGACGGAATTTCCCCGACAACGCTCATCTACACATAAATCATCAATGTATAATACTTTTCTGTCATATAATGACCTGCTGTCTTTGGTTATCTGATAAACACAGAAAATATATCCGTCTACTTTATATTTGTCATTTTCGTGAACAAATATCGGTCGGCTGTTGTCCTGCAATAAATTTTCAACTATAATTAAGCAAATTTATCATTCTTCTTGATTATGCACAATAAATATACGCTGTTTGTCGCCATAAACGAGGTAAAAAATGACAAATGTCTGTGCAATTTTTTAATTTGCTCATTTATAGTATGGTATTAAAAATCAGAACTTGGAAACTGGTGTTATTAATACTGTCCTCACTTTCTATCCGTATAATATCAGCGTAAGAAACCATTAATAATCTGTTCTTCCGCCTGAGATTCTGTAAGACCGAGTGTCATCAATTTAATAATCTGTTCACCTGCAATTTTTCCGATAGCTGCCTCATGGACAAGGGAAGCATCAACATTATTAGCTTCCAGAGCAGGAACTGCAAGGATTTTACCGTTATCCATGATAATGGAATCACATTCAGTATGACCTTTACAGGGGGCATTACCGACAATTTTCGCTTCAAATTTCTGATAGGAATTACCGCTTGCCACTGCTCTGGAAACGATATCTGCCGAAGAATTTTTTCCATCAAGGGCAACATCGTAAATACTGACAGCGTTTTGGTTGTTATGGGTCATCAATCTTTCTCTGACAATTAGTTTGGCACCATCTTTTAATTTGGCAATCGTAGTACGGGTAGTGTCGTCAACACCTTTTATTTGTACCATTTCCATTTCGGCACTGCTGTTTTCCTCCATATAGACCTCAGTTACAGGATTTAAAATTCTTTTTCCTTTACCCTCACCTGAACCGTAATGTTTTTCCACATAGCGAACATGAGCATTTTTACCGATATAAAAGCGGTGAATACCATCATGTTGGGAGTTATGATTACCGCAGTTATCAATTCCACAGCCGGCCACAATTTCGACATCTGCATTATCCCCGACAAAAAAATCGTTATAGACTTCTTCCTTGATACCGCTTTCCGTGATAATGACAGGAATATGAACAGATTCTCCTTTAGTGTCAGGTTTAATAAAGATATCCATACCGCTGACATCTGTTTTAGAAACGATTTGAATATTTTTTACGGATTGTCTGCCGACAGACTGGCTGTTGGAACGGATATTAAAAGCACCGTCAGGAATATTACTCAAATCAGCGATTTCTTTCAATAAAGATTTTTGTGTACTGTTAAGGTTTAAATTAAAATCCATTAACAATCAGCTCCTTTCACAATTCCCCGACAGCCTTTTATTGATGACGGAGTGTTGATAAGTTCAGGGAAAACACAAGATTTTTCTCCTTGTTTTTCGATAGACCCATTTTTCAGGATAATAATTTCATCAGCAATATTCAGAATTCTTTCCTGATGGGAGATAATCATGATAGAGCGGTTGCTCATATCTTTTCTTTGTTGCTGAAAGACATCAATAAGATTACTGAAACTCCACAAATCAATACCTGCCTCTGGTTCATCAAAGACAGTAAGCAAAGATTTTCTGGCGAGTACAGTAGCAATTTCAATTCTTTTCAGTTCACCGCCCGAAAGACTGGCATTAACTTCACGGTCGATGTATTCTTTGGCACACAATCCTACTAAAGAAAGGTAGTCACAAATTTCAGAAACAGTCAATTGTTTGCCCGTAGCAAGATTTATCAAATCGGCAACACGCAAACCTTTGAAACGGACAGGTTGTTGAAAAGCAAAACCTATTCCCATTTCAGCTCTTTCGGTGATGGAAGCATCAGTAATATCCGTTCCATTAAAAAAAATCTGACCTGATGTTGGTTTTTCGATACCTGCAATCAATTTAGCCAATGTAGATTTTCCACCACCGTTAGGACCTGTAATGACAAATAACTTGCCATCAGGAATGGTAAGGGAAATGTCTTTAATAATCTCTTTTTCCTGACTTTCGTCATTGACATTAAACGAAAGATTTTTAATTTCCAGCATATGTTAAACTCCTTTTATATATAATGTGTAATGAGGTTAAGGGTGTTGTTCCTGAACCCCATGAACTTTTAATTGTTATAGCCAACACTTAGGATAAATCATTTGAACGCAGTGAGCTGAAAAAATTTTCTGTCCACTTTTTTCTAAAAAGCGAGCAGAAATTTTAAGGGTGCAACCTTAAAATTAAATACCTGTCGACCCAAAACCGCCAAGATTTCTTTGTGTTTCAGAAAGTGCATCAGAAAGCACAATTTCGGGAATAGACACGGGCATAACTACAATTTGTGCAATACGGTCATCAGGATTTATGGTGTAATCATTGTTGCCAAGATTGATAAGTCCCACACAGATTTCACCACGATAATCGCTGTCAACAACCCCTACGCCATTGGAAAGAGAAATACCGTGTTTTATTCCCAAACCACTTCTGGCGAAGATAAAAACGGCATGGTTGTTGTCAGGAAGTTCAACAGAAATTCCTGTAGGAACAGTAACTCTTTCTCCTTTTTTTAGTGTGAGAGAAGAAGAAATACAGGCATATAAATCCATACCAGCCGAACCATTTGTAGCTCTGGTAGGAATGACGGCATTTTCCCGTAATTTTTTTATTTTAATTTGCAAATTTAAAATCCTTTCTTAGATAATATATCATAAGACACCTTTTTCATAAAGACCTCTTGTATAGTTACCGTTAATTTTTTTTTGTTGTTTTATACATGAAAGCACCTCATTTTTCTGTTGAAATGTTTCGTCTGTAAAGAGTAATGTATAAAAATCAGTTTTGTTAAACTCCCGTAATCTGTCACCCATATAAAGTGGAACACTGTTAAAAATTTGTGTACAACCACCACCACACTGATAAGGAAAGCAGATATTTTTTCTGTCTGTGATTATCCCATATCCTTCACAGGTTTTGCAGTTTTTTGTCTGAGAATTAACAGCGGGACAATTCCTTGTAATCATAAGCGGAAGTTTTCCATAAATAACTGCACCCACAGGGAATATATCGCCAAAATTATTGATTTGTTCAGCGGTAAGTTCAAATGAAGCAACCACATCACGAATACCATTATCTTTCAAAAAATGTAAAGAATGTGTATTCGTTACATTTAAACGAAAATTTCCATGAATAGCAAATCCGAACATTCTGCATAATGGTACAGCTCCCAGATTATTTATCAGAATATGTTTTATACCGCTGTTTTTCCATAATGTCATATGATGTATGATTTGATTTTCTCTGCTGAACATACCGCCGAATAATTCTATACCGATAGTAAACCCATTATTTATCATATCTTGTATGTGGTTAAGAGGAGTATTTTCAGGGACAAAAACGATTTCACATTTTGAAAACGGTGTAGGGATATCTTTCCAGTCTGTAAAGACAGCACGCAACGGAATATGATGACGGACAATTCTGTTACCATAGGGCAGAGAAGAATAGTCATGAAAAATATGTTGTTTTTTATAGGTGTGCAAAATTTCCGTTGTCAGTTTATCAGTTGCCTGACGGCGGACAGCATTGAGGGAAGATACCGCCAATGTTACATTTTCATCAATCTGACAGTTTACATTAACAACTTTGAACGGAGAATTGCCGGTTTTAGAAAGTTGAGCTACGATTTTTTCTTTTTTGAGAGGTTTATTTAAAGCAGTTTCCCCATTATTGCCTGAACATTCCACTGTAATATTATTATCAGGAAGAAAAGCCTTTAATACAGACGGTTGTTGATTTTTCAGCGAAAAATCAAAGATAACAGGAATACGCCGATATTCATTTTTATACAGAGCGTGTATTTGATTAAGCACTTTGCCTGTAGCCGACACGACATCTTCTTTTTGTCGTATACCAAACATATTTCCGCCACGCCTGTTCATATAATATCCGTCAGTAAATCCTGAGCGTGAAAAGACACTCCTCAGTTGCTGACAGCTTTCGTCATCAGCATAACCGTTATCCAGAAATTGTCTTGCCACATTTACAGCACAGGCAACATATTCAGGTCGTTTCATACGACCCTCAATTTTAGCAGAAGTTACTCCTATATTTTGTAACGAACGAAGATGTTGCAAGACGGACATATCTTTCAGACTTAAATCATGACCGTTACCGTTTTCTACTGTAAACGGCAAACGGCAAGTCTGAGCACATTGTCCACGATTACCGCTTCTGCCACCCAGAACTGCACTGAAATAACATTGTCCCGATATACACATACACAATGCACCATGCACAAACACCTCTGTTTCGACAGGACAACTTTCAACAATTTCTATGATTTCTTCAAAGGACAGTTCTCTTGCCAGAACGACTCTTTTAAAACCGAGTTCGTAAAGCCACTTTGCTCCTTGCGGAGTATGAATACTCATTTGAGTGGAAGCATGAAGCGGTAAGTCAGGAATAATTTTATGGATAATGTCAGCAAATCCGATATCCTGAACAATGAGAGCATCAGCACCGATTTTTGCTATTTTCTTAGCAGTATCAATCGCCAACGACATTTCCGTATCTTTAATCAGAGTATTCATGGTCAGATAGACTTTTATATCACGCTGATGACAGAATAAAACTGCCTGTTCCAACTGTTCAAAGTTGAAATTTTTTGCCGAAGCTCTTGCACCGAACTGTGTTGTTGCCAGATAAACGGCATCTGCACCCGCACGAACTCCCGCAGTCAAAGCCTCAACAGACCCAACAGGAGCAAGAATTTCCAGACTTTTCATTTTAAAATCTCCCATAAGCATAAATTTTGCACTCAATATTCATCGAGTGCAATAAAAAGAAATTTCCATCAAAATTCCCCGAATTTAAAGTTTATGTCAAGCCTTTTTTAAGGTGTGTGGGATATAGGACAATGTCATCAACTTAACGAAAAAGCCTGTTCAGAACAACTCTCTTAGGTTGATGATATTGAGGTACAGAGGCAAAGCCCTTAAATCCTTTTTTTCTTTCGGGTAGTTGTTTTTCTTTTGTCCGTAGCAGCAGGTTCTTTGACAGATGTTTCCACTGTTTCTGCTTTTTCTGTGGTATCAGATAATTCATCTGTTTCTTCAATATTTGCGGTTTCTTCTGTATTTTCCTCCGAAGTTTCCTGATAAGTACCGTTTTTCAGTTCAGAGATAATTTTATGCAATCCTTTTTTTTCTTCTTTAAGCTGTTCATTTTCTGTTATCAGTTGATTGAGTTTCTGTGTAGCTTCCCGGGCAACGGTTTCGCTGTCTTCTGTTTTTTTGAGTAATTCTCTGGTAATCATTTTTTCTTTTTCAAACTGGTCACAATAATTGAGAGCAGCAATAATGGTAGCCATTTGTAAATTAATTTTAGAACTGCTGTCTTCCAGTTCTCTTACACGCTCATCAACCATTTTGGCAATTTTCTGAATGTAATGCACACTCTCGTCAGCTTTGACCACAAACTGATTACCGCAGATTGTCAGTCTGACTTTGGTCACATTGTTTTCCTCACTCATGGTTCTTCCCTCCCTATTGGTGCTAAAAACATTGTATTTATTTATTATACTACAATTATAGCCATTATAAAAGTCATTTGGTTAAAAAATTATAAATTTTAGGGATGTAATCCGTGAAGAAATATGTTATAATCAACGAAAGGAGAGTGAGAGATATGCCAGCAGATTTACATTGTCATTCCAAATGTTCAGATGGAGCTACATCGGTACAAAATGTTGTGCGTCTAGCAAAACTTACAGGACTTAATGCGATAGCCCTTACCGACCACGATACATTCAAGGGAGTGGAAGAAGCACAGTTTTACGGAAAAAAATACGGCATAGAGGTAATACACGGAGCGGAGATTTCGGCATATGATTTTGAGCGTGAACGACAAGTACATATGTTGTGTTATAATTGTCGAAAACCCGAAGTATTGTCTGTCATCTTTGAAAAAAGCAAACAAGACCGTTATCAGGCGATGCAGAATTCCATGAAAAAGATATCAGAAATTTATGCGATTAACATGGAGATGGTGGAAGAAAATGCCAAAGAGAGTACCACTGTTTTTAAAAGTCATATTATGTATACACTAATGGAAGCGGGTTATACAGAAAGAGTATATGGAGATTTGTATCGTAAGATATTCGACTGGAAGACAGGATTTGCCAGAACGAAGATTGCCTATCCTGATGTATACGAAGTTATAGACCTGATTCATCAGGCAGAAGGTATAGCTGTACTTGCTCACCCTACCGTATACGATACTATGCCGGTTATTGATAAGATGATAGCCAAAGGTATTGATGGTATAGAATGTTGGTATCCAAGAGGAACGCAGGAAGTTACCAATAAGTTGCTTGCCATTACAGAAGAGCATCATCTTTTACGCACAGGGGGAACAGATTTTCACGGATACAGTGCAGGAAAAATCAATCCCATAGGAACCTGTACAACATCTGATGACGATTTACGCAGACTGATAAATTTTAAAAGACAGTAGTTTTCTGCCGTTTGTTTATCTGATTCTCGGCAAAATATCCCCACTTTTATCTTGCGTAGAAGTGGGGATATTTTGCTGTTTTTATTAATTTTTGTGTTAAAAATTTACTATATATAGATACCGCCGTTTACACCGATAATCTGACCCGTGATAAAAGACGATTTATCGTCAGCAAGAAAAAGCACAGTATTGGCAACATCCTGAGGTGTTCCCATACGGTAGAGAGGTGTTTCGTCTTTAAGCTGAGCGATTGTCTGTTCATCGAAAGCGGACATCATATCCGTCATGATTACTCCGGGGGATACACAGTTTACTCTTATATTACTCAGACCGACTTCTTTGGCAAGAGCTTTTGTCAGACCGATAATGCCGGCTTTTGCCACAGAGTAATGCACCTCACAACTGCCGCCTGTTTCGCCCCACATAGAAGCTATATTGATAATGCACCCTTTATGGTTTCGTATCATCTTTGGCAGAACACAATGACAGCAGTTGTAAGCACTTGTCAGATTAGTATTTATCATTTTAGCCCACCTGTCAGGGGAAATATCCGTAAAAAGCAGTTGTTCAGAAATTCCCGCATTGTTGACCAGTGTATCAATGAACCCGAATGTTTTGCAGATATTGTCAACCATAGTTTTGACTTCATCATAATTACCGACATCAGCCTGAAAGATTTCAGCAGTACCGCCAAAGGCATTGATTTTTTCTTTTAAAGCGGTCGCCTGTTTGATACTTTTACGGTAATTAATTGCCACAGAACAGCCGTTTTCGGCAAAGAGCAAAGCAATCTCACGACCTATACCACGGGAAGCACCCGTTACCAATACCGTTTTAGCCATAGAGTTATTCCTTCACCAGAACTTTGACAATTTCGTTAATATACATTTTGTGCCAGTCAGAGCCGTCAGGACGGTAATTTTTCAAAACCGCAGTATTTATCACACCGTCAGCATTCATATTCTGAGCGTACAGTTTTCTGACTATCATAACGATTTTGGCTTCAGCGAAATAAGGCACACCGTCAATATGTTCAAGGGTAAGAGCGGTTTCCCTGATTTTATCCACATCACGACCGCTTTTTGTTCCGCAGAAAGTCAGCACATTACGATAGCTGTCATCAAGCACACACAATGAACAACATTCACTATTTTCCAGCATACCGAAAGTATATCGTTGAGGGCGGATAAAAGTGAACGCAACGGGTTTATTCCACAGAATACCGACACCGCCCCAGCTTGCCGTCATCATATTACATTGTTGATTGTGTTCTGCCGTGACCAGTAACCAATCTTTGCCGATAAGTTTAAACGGATTTTCCGTCAGGGAAAAGGGGGTTATTTCCTTAAAACCGTTCATAAAAAAATCTCCTTTACAAAATGATAGTTTATTGTATGACACAGATTTCAAAATCATACATCAGTCAAGGATATTATAACACATTTTTGAAAATATACAATATTTATTGCATAAATGAATAAATATACATTATAAAACGCATAATGAATAATTTCTATAAAGCGAAAACAAAGCAAACCATGAAAATTACGGTTTATTATAGATAAAA
This sequence comes from uncultured Ruminococcus sp., assembly GCA_902773265.1. Lineage (GTDB taxonomy): Bacteria > Bacillota > Clostridia > Oscillospirales > Acutalibacteraceae > CAG-964. The sequence goes on along the minus strand of CACYDZ010000007.1, from coordinate 73 downwards.
TATTTATAAAATTTATGTATAATATCAATAATACTGTAAAACTCTCCAAAAAATGACAGCGTTGAATAAATAT
>CACYDZ010000006.1 GCA_902773265.1 uncultured Ruminococcus sp. | reverse complement strand
TCTATGTTGTCAAGGGAAAAGTCAGCCTTACGGCTGACAGGCAATTCATCCCACCACCTTAGAGGTGGGGGTCTTCTTGCCGAGATAGGATAAAAAGTTTCAGAAATAAATAAGAAACATTATATTTGCCAGCATTACTTATTATTCACCAGTTTCCAAGTTTTAATTTTTGCGACTGTATATAGTGAAATTAAATTTATTACGTAACCGCCCAATATATAGTACACCATGTTTTGTTATTCAAACCGATTGTAAAATTTGTATAGCTTTGCGATAATTTTCAATTTCAGCTTCTTTGTTGGCAAACTGCTTTTGTAACTTCTCATATTCATTGTTGATATTTTTCAGCAATGATACTGCAAAGCTGTTTTTCATATTGTTGATTTTCGTGCGGAATGAAGTCACTTCTGTGGTGAACTTGGCACTGACTTCGTTAAACAATCCCTCTATGACATTGGCAAGGGTATTTTGCAGATTATTGCGACTGTGAGCGTCCTTGACTTCTCCTGAAAATTTTCCCGATATGCTGTCAAGATACGAGGATACATCTAACTTGAATACAGGAAATTCAAGCTGATTTAAAGTCATTTCGACAATGTGACGGAATTGTGCTACATCAAAGTTTTCATCATAAGTATCAAAATTTTCAAGAATGGTATTCATCATACTTCTTTTTGTCCGCCTGATGTCCACTGCCCTCATAAAAGAACTTTCGATATCCGAACAAGCATCATAACCGAAATTTCGGATATTTTCCAGTGCGTCAGATGTGGCAAGGTAGGTATAGGTAGTAGAATAGCTGTAACTTTCCCTGTGACCGCCCCACGAAAAACAAAGAAAATGATGTCTGCCGACTATATGTGACCCTGTATGCCACTCTGTTCCCTGACGTTCCTGTATGCGGGAATTGTCACGGGCTGTCTGACGCAGTTTTCTCAGACATTCGTTTTTACATTCTTCAAGCGATATAAGCAAATCCCCCAATACGCTTTCCAGTGATGATTTGATTTCGGCAATCTGGGATTGTATCAGTTTTTTCTGTTTGATAATCGTTTCTTTGTCGGAAGTCTGCAGAAGTTCAAGGGTATTTCTTGTATTTCTGGTAATTTCCTGTATAACGGACTGATATTCTTTTTGTGCATTGGGGATTATCTGTTTCGCCTTGTTTTGCAGAGTAATATCTTTCTGACGGATAACTTCGCTGAATTTTTTCCTGACAATGTCCATATTGCCTATCTGATGTAAAATTTGCTGATTTATCAGACAGTATTTATCCAGTCTTTGCCATACAAACTTTTCTGACTTGTCATATTGTGACAGGTCTTTTTTTGCCATATTGTCGGCAATGGAAGAAATAAATATCGGATTACGGCACGACTGAATAAATTTTGTGTCAAAGCGTTCATCACTTGTCATTCTTGCGGTAATATCTATGGCGTGTTGTGTCTGTTTTTGTTGAATATCTTTTGTTACAGTTTCAAAAGACGGTTTTTTCTTGATTTCGTCCAATATTCCCTCATCAAATTTACTGCCTATCATAATCAGGTTTTCCACGCCTTTTCGTGGTAGTTGTGAGGTGATAAGCTGTATGTCTACGCTGTCCAGAAACTGTGAGGTACGGCTCAGGAAAAAGACAACATCACATTTTTCGATAAATGCTCTTGTCTTGTCGGTTCTTGAAGCAACCGCATCATTCAGACCTGGGGTATCGATAATGCTTATTTCGGCAAGTTCTTCTTTGCTGACATAAATGGTGACATCTTTGACAAACGGTGTCAGTTTACCACTTGTTCCCACATAGTCATTCAACTGCCCTGTAAGTTCTTCGGCGGAATTAAATTCGACAACCTCTGCCTTTTTGCTGATGTATTCATACGGGGAAATACCGCTTTCTTTTACCATCTTCATAATTTCCCTTGCTACATCGTGTTCATTGTCGTAAATTTCTTGCTTGCTCATTTCTTCCAGTAAATGCCATTCTTCTTCACTGTAGAAATTTACACATATACGGTTTTCAGGGAAATATTCTATCCTTGTCAGTACTGCTGTTTTTGGGGTTCGTGCGGTAGGCAATACCTCGTTGCCGTTGAAAAGCAGATTATTCAAAAAAGTTGACTTTCCTGCCTTTACCTGTCCTATTACCGCAATATTCAGTTTACGGTCATTACGGTAAAAATCTTCTGTTTTACGGTGAAAACTGTCATA
>CACYDZ010000005.1 GCA_902773265.1 uncultured Ruminococcus sp. | reverse complement strand
GGTAGTCAAAATTGACTGTGCGCTGATAGCTCAGTTGGATAGAGTGACTGGCTACGAACCAGTAGGTCGGGGGTTCGAGTCCCTTTCAGCGTGCCAATGACTTCGGTATTGTTTTTATAATACCGAAGTCATTTTTTTGATACAATTATTCAACAAAGAAAACTCTGTTATTTTTTCTTTCGGGAGCTGTCGGTAATTCGCAGTCGGCATAACCGAGAACACAATGACCGATACCCTCATAGTCGCCCTCAATACCGAGTTTTTTCAGGAACTGCTGATATTCAGGCATTTCAAACTCCTGTTTAGCACGGTGAATCCAGCAACTGCCTATCCCCATAGAATGAGCGGCAAGCATTAAATTTCCCATAACCAGACTACCGTCATAAACATAAGTAGGGATAGTTTTGTCAGCCAGTACAATAAGCACAACAGGAGCATTGTAAAACGGGTCAAACCCATCTTGCCAACCGCCTATCTTACAGTTGATTGCTGAAAATTCATCTCTTGTTTTCTTATCCGTCACGGCAACAATGATAACGCCTTGTCTGTTTCTTCCGCTGGGAGCATACAGACCTGCTTCAATAATCTGTTCGATGTCGGATTTAGGAACTATGTCATCTTTGAATTTTCGTATACTGCGTCTTTCTTTCATATTCTGAATAATTTCGTTCATCATAAAACTTCCTTTCTGTAATGAAGATAACTCTATTATAATGGTTTTTTCAGTGAATGTCCAATAAAAAATCCGTCATTGCAACAAATTCTATTTTGTGATAAAATATTGATAAAATAAAACAAGGCAAGGAGAAAAAGGAACTATGCGTGAAATTATCATCAAAAAAAATGACGCTAATCAGCGTCTGGATAAATTTCTGACAAAGCGTTTCAAAACTATGCCGAAATCGTTACTGTACAAATATATCCGTACAAAGTATATTAAAGTCAACAATAAGAAGTGTGCAATAGATACCGTGTTGCAAGAGGGGGATATCATTAAATTATTTATCAAAGAAGAATTTTTTGAAGAAGAAACAAAAGATTATGAATTGCTCAAAGCACCGAAAACACTGGATATTCTTTATGAAGATGACAATATTATCATTGTCAATAAAAAAGCGGGCATCATTGTACACCCTGACAAGAATTATCATTTTGATTCGCTGATAGCCAGAATTTTGCATTATCTTTACGACAAAGGAGAGTATAATCCCGAAGAAGAAAATTCCTTTACACCCGCACTGGTCAACCGTATTGACCGTAATACAGGCGGTATTGTGATAGCCTGTAAAAATGCCGAAAGCCTGCGGACACTCAATGAAAAAATAAAAAACCGTGAGGTTACTAAAATGTATCTCTGTATGGTGCAGGGTATACTTAAACAAAAAAGCGGTACACTCAGCGGTTATCTCCGGAAAGATGAGAAAAAAAACAAAGTCCGTATTTTTCAGAAAGAAGTTCCCGACAGTAAATTTTTCAGAACAGAATACCGTGTTGTTGAGGTAATCAAAGGAAATACACTGCTGGAAATTAATTTACTCACGGGAAGAACGCATCAGATTCGTGCCTGTATGTCAGCTACGGGATATCCGTTACTGGGAGATACTAAGTATGGCTATCAAAAAAAACAGAATGACAGCTATCCTTATCAGGCTTTATATGCGTACAAAGTTATCTTTGATTTTCAATCAGATGGCGGTATACTGGAGTATCTCCGCAATAAAAGTTTTACGGTAAATACAGACGATATCTGGTTTTTGCCAAAAAAATAAGAGGAGGCAAATTTTAATGGAGTGTAAAGAAAAAGTATTGGAAAACGGAACAGAATGTATTAAATGTCTGGAAATGCCTGTTGTCAGCAGACTTGCCTCATTTTTCAAGGTTATGGGAGATGAAACAAGAGTAAAGATTATCTATGCACTTGTACAGAAAGAAATGTGTGTCAGCGAACTTGTACAGATACTGGATGGCAACATTACACAATCCGCTGTTTCCCATCAGCTTAAACAACTCAAATCAGAAGGATTGGTCAAAGCAAGGAGAGAGGGAAAAAATATTTTTTATTCCCTTGACGATGAACACATTGTAGGAATTTTAGACCAGTCTTTAATCCACATACGCCACCGACTGAATTGTGACTGAACCATCAATAATAACCAACAATGTCATTCAAAAGAACTGTTCGTTATACCTTTAACGGACAAAAACAAAACGACTACCCTCCGGGTAGCCGCTTCAGAATGTTGGCATTTCCCTATTTTTCCAGACCGTCACCAGTCAAGTATCTTCGGCACCACTGAGCTTAACTTCTGTGTTCGGGATGGGAACAGGTGTACCCTCAGCGTCATCAACACCAACTACATTTTAAGAAGTTGTTCCTCAACAACATCTTTATTATAACACTGTTTTCTTTAAATTTCAATCTTTTTTTGGAAATTTTTGTAACTTCATCAAAAATATGACGAATTTATTATAATATATAACATCTTTTATGAATAATATGTAAATACAGAACATGATTTTAAAGGCATACTGTCATATAATGGGTAAAAACAAAGATAATCTTTTCCTTAAATGTAAATTTACATTTAACTTTGGCTTTCTTTTCTTGATAAAGCAGAATACTTATGTTATAGTGTTTTTTAAAGATTATCATAATATATTCAAGGTGTTTTTCATGAAAAAATTCTGGCAGGAAAAAAATAAAAAAGTGGTGATTATTCTGTTTTCTGTAATGGCAGTAACCGTATCTGTTTGTATTATGGGCATTGTCAACATCAGAAAGGTTGTTATCACAGAAAAACAGCATAATGCTGATTATACCATTATACAATCTACGGAAATCGCAAGTGAAATTCCGAAAAAAACAAAACTCATTACCCCTAAATATTCCTTTCAGCTTGACCGGAGGGAAATTGCTCTCAAAAAAGGAAGCAGTCATGATATCAGACTTGCCGGCGGTGTCAAAAAATCGTTGCTGAACTTAACATGGAAATCCGAAAATCCGAAAATCGTTACCGTTGACAAGAACGGTAAAATCAAAGGAATTGCCAAAGGGAAAACCATTGTACTTTGTACAGATGATGATACCGACACTACTTTAAAAGTTACGGTGACAGTTTCTGAACCGATTTATCCCGAAAGCATTACACTGGATAAAGAAAGCTATCTGATGACTTCCCTCAAACAACCGCTGAAATTAACTGCTATACTCCATCCCGAAAAAAGTGTGACCGAGAAAAAACTCACATGGCAGACAGATGATGAAAGTGTTGCTACAGTAAAAGACGGACTTGTGAAATCGGTAGGAGAGGGAAATGCCATCATCACCTGTACCACTGAAAACGGATTGAGTGCATATTGTTACATTACTGTGGAAACGCCGATAAAAGTAACAGATATTTACAGTTATTATGAAGAATATGAATTTATTGGTCCTCAAATCGAAGATGTTCAACTGACGGCAGTCATCAGTCCTTATAATGCCACAAATCAGTCTGTACGCTGGCACAGTACAGATACCAATGTAGCGTTGGTAGACAAAGAGGGCAATATTACGATTGTCGGTGACGGTGAATGTGATGCTGTATGTACTACTATGGACGGTACTTATTTATCGTCAAGTTGTCATATCATTGCTGAGGGAACAATGTTACCCCAAAGACATGACCCATCAGTCAGCGTATATATTCCCGTTGACCCTGTTCCGGCAGATACCGTTATACATGAGGCTTTCCGCTATGTGGGAAAAATTCCTTACATATGGGGCGGTACGGATTTAGCGTCAGGAGTAGACTGTTCAGGATTTATCTGCAGTGTGTATGAAAGATTCGGGATAAATTTATGGGGGATACGGACAGACCTATATCTGGCGGGTGAAGAAGTAGCATCCATTGAAGAAGCGAAAGAAGGAGATATTTTATGTTATCCCGGTCATGTTGCCTTATATGACGGTCACGGCGGACGGGTTCACGCTTATGACGAGGGCTATATGGTCATGCGTGATTGCAATATAGGCGGTTATTATACGATAAGGCGTGTTATGGAATAAGTTATAACAATACTTCTCAGGTAGAAAATATTGGAGGATATCAAATTGAAAAAATTTCTGTCTTTATTACTGATTGCCATCATTTTTTTATTATCACTGAGTGCCTGTACCAATACTACACATAAAGACAACAGCAAACTGAATATTGTAGCGACAATATTTCCGCAGTATGATTTTGCACGGCAGATTACAGGAGAAAAAGCCAATCTTCGTATGTTAATTCCCCCCGCCGGAGAAAGCCATACCTATGAACCTACACCACAGGACATTATCAGCATAGAAGAAGCGGATATATTTCTGTATATTGGCGGTGAGAGTGACAGCTGGATAGACAGTATTCTGGATTCCATAGACACCCAAAAAACAAAACTTATCAAATTAATCGATTATGTCACCACCGTAGACGAGGAAACTGTAGAGGGTATGGAAACAGATGATGACGAAGGCGAAACAGAAATTGATGAACATATCTGGACTTCACCGCAGAATGCTGTTAAAATGGTTAATGCTATCAGTGACGCCATTTGTCATGCTGATACACAAAACACAGAATTTTACCGTACCAATACAGAAAAGTATATCCGTCAATTAAATGCGTTGGACAAACAATTCAAAGATGTTGTTGACAGTGCCAAGCGTAAAGAACTGATTTTCGGTGACCGTTTTCCGTTACGCTACTTTACAGAAACCTATCACTTAAAATATTATGCAGCATTTCCGGGTTGTTCATCAGAAACTGAACCCAGTGCTTCAACCATTGCCTTTCTCACCGACAAAGTCAGAAAGGACAATATCCCTGTCATATTGAAAATCGAACTCAGTAATGCAACCGTTGCCGAAACTATCGCCAAAGAAACCAATACCAAAGTGATGACTTTTTATTCCTGTCACAATCTCTCCAAAGAAGATTTCGACAATGGGGAAACTTATTTATCTTTGATGACCAGAAATGTTACCACACTCAAAACGGTTCTGAATTGATTATTTTATTGCTAAAATTTGCTTACGCAAATTTTGTTTTGGAATTTTTAGCCGATTAAAGGGCTTCGCCCTTTAAAATCCTGACAAGGGGCTGCCGCCCCTTGACCCTGCCCACTTTTTGAAAAAAGTGGACAAAAACTTTTCATTTTCAACGCTCAACCTTTGATAATAATTCGAGCGAAGCGAGACTTAAAAGTTTTTTTGCCTACTTATTTTTCAAAAAAAATAGGTTTTGAAAAATAAGCCGTAAAATACAAACAGCCTGTTGACATTATATCAACAGGCTGTCATTTTTTTACAATTTAGTCGGTGGTTTAGGGGTCAGGATTTTTCCCTTTGCTTTACTTTCTATGGTATAATTTCTCTTTCGTCCACAACGACTGCAATAACCGTCCGCACTGAACGAACCGCCACACCACTGACATTTCAAAGCCGTTATCCAGTCACTTTGCTTTCTTCCGAAAGGTGTACCGGCAAATGCACCGTTACCGATACTTCTTACACTGTTAGGAATAAATATATCTTCCAATTTTGAACAACTGGCAAATACACCACTCCTTATCATCGAAACACCATTAGAAATCTGTACATTGGTCAGACTATTGCAACCACAAAAGGCATATTGCCCGATATCCGTAACACTGTTTGCCATATGAATATCCGTAACAGAACTGCAACTTCTGAAAGCACCGTCACCGATAAAATTGACACTGCTGGGAATATCTATGGAAACCAAACCACTGCAACCACTGAAAGCACCGTCACTGATAGTCGTAATGCCCAAAGGAATCTGAATATTGATAAGATTGGAACAACCACTGAATGTTCTTTCTCCGATTTTGGTAATGCCCACAGGTATCTGTACAGTGGTCAGACTGCTACAACCATAAAACGCATAGTCCCCTATACTGGTTACTGTGTCAGGAATATGGATACTTTTCAGACTGCTGCAACCACGAAATGCACTTTCTCCTATTCTGGTAACACTGGACGGCAACTGTACGGAAATCAAAGAGGAACAACCTCTGAATGCTCCCTCACCGATTTTCGTGACACTTTTCGGAATAGTAATGGCAACAAGACTTTCACATTCACTGAAAGTTTCATCATCAATCTTTTTCAGACTGTTCGGCAAAGCAATTTCCTTGAGATATTTATTTCCACGAAATGCCTCTCTCTCAATAACCTTTACACCACTGGGAATGACTACTGTATCAGCTTTACCGCTGTATTTGGTCAGTACACCGTGTTTGATATCAATATATTTCCATACCTGAAGATACTTGTAAAGATTTTGTACATCTTTACTGTCACCGTTGCTGACTTCCAGAATTTTCTTAACAGCATTTTCCGCAGCCACAAAATCAAAGTTACTCAGATACATGGAAAGCATATTTTTCCAACGCTCAATATCTTCTTTTTCCTTTGCGGTTTCAATGCCCGATATACTCAGCATTTCTCTCATTCTTTCGACAGTGTACTTTGTACCGCAGTTTTCACAAATGCCGAATTTTCCGCCTGACTGCATTACGACCTTTCCGCCACAAATGTCGCATGATAATTTACTTTCTCCCATTTTTCAAATCCTCCTGTATGTCATTAAAGCCTATAAGCCTAATTACTTTTATTATACAGGCAATCATTAAAGCTGTCAAATAAATGTAAAAAAATCGGCAACTTAGCTAATATTTTTATTTTTTATTGACATATACGACAAGCAAATTCAGCTAGCAACTTAAAACCACATAAAATAAATTTACAAAAATCTATAAGAAAATATAACGATAAGTACTTTTCATTTGTTGTTAAAGATGATATAATTTTCAGTGTCAGCATTATAGGATTTCATGGAAAGGAGAGATTGTGCGATGGCTAAGGTAATTTCGGTAGCCAACCAGAAAGGTGGTGTCGGCAAAACCACTACAGCGGTTAATCTGGCGGCAGGATTAGGTATTCAGGGCAAAAAAACTTTGCTTGTAGATATCGACCCACAGGGAAATTCCACAAGTGGCGTAGGCATTGACAAAAGTCAGTTACAATATACAGCGTATGATTTATTGGTTGATGAAGTTGATGTACAGAAGGTTATTTTGCCGACAAAATTTGAAAATTTAGCTATTTTACCCTCCAGTATCAATCTGGCAGGGGCAGAACTGGAAATGGCGGACAAACCTAAAAGAGAATCCTTACTTAAAAACGGTATTACACCTGTAAGGAGTAATTATGATTATATTATTATTGACTGTCCGCCGTCTTTAGGAATTGTGACGGCAAATGCGTTATGTTTCAGTGATACGGTGTTAATACCTATCCAGTGTGAATATTATGCTTTGGAAGGATTATCACAACTTATTAATACAATACGGCTTGTCAAGAGAAAATATAACAACAAGCTGGAATTAGAAGGTGTATTGCTGACGATGTATGACGGAAGATTAAATCTGACACAGCAGGTTGTGGCAGAAGTCAAGAAATATTTTCCGAAAAAAGTATTGGGAACAGTAGTACCGAGAAGTGTGCGTTTGTCAGAAGCACCGAGTTTCGGAATGCCCGTTATGTATTACGATAAGTCAGGTAAGGGAAGTATTGCCTACATCAATCTGGCTAAAGAAATTATTGCTAATCATTAAGATATGAAAGACTACACTCATCTTCATAACCATGCCCACTTTTCATGGTATAAACCGAACTTGTGATAAACATTCCGAACGAAGTGAGCTATAAAAGTTTTTGTCGAACTTTTTTCAAAAAGTTCGTGGGGTCAAGGGGTGAAACCCCTTGTGGGATTTTAAAGGGCAAAGCCCTT
>CACYDZ010000004.1 GCA_902773265.1 uncultured Ruminococcus sp. | reverse complement strand
TTCAGATGATGATACTCCTGCACCTGCTGATGTTGCCTCACATACCCTGCTGAAAGAACAACTCAGCGATGTGCTGGATACACTCACGCCGAGAGAGAAGAAAGTCTTGATACTCCGTTTCGGACTGACGGACGGTCGTGCCAGAACTTTAGAGGAAGTCGGAAAAGAGTTCAATGTTACCCGAGAGCGTATCCGTCAGATTGAAGCGAAAGCTCTCAGAAAACTGCGTCACCCCAGCAGAAGCAAGAAACTCAAGGATTTTCTGGATTGACAGATAAAAAAAGATTGTAAAAATATTGCGGATATGGTATCATACACAGAGATGTGTTTTACATATCCGCAATATTTTGTCATGTAAGGAGCTTTCATTTTGGCAGATACAGAAGTTTCAATCATTATCGTTACCTATAATTCCGATTGGGAAAAACTGAAAAGGACGATAAAATCCGCTGTTTGTCAGCAAAAAATTAATTTTGAAATCATTGTTTCTGATGACGGGTCAAAAAACGGACTGACTGAAGAGGTAGAAAAATATTTTCAGGATAATCATTTTTCCAACTATACCGTTCTCAGAAATGCTGAGAATGTCGGAACTATCAGAAATATTCACACCGCTCTGCAGGTGGCAAACGGAGAATATGTATATGCCATCTCTCCAGGAGATTTTATTTATGATGAATATACGATGTATGAATTTTATCGGTTTTCCAAAAATAACGACGCAAAAATCTGTTTTGGCAATTATATCAGATATACCTACGAAAATCAGAAATTACAGTTGTATACCGATAATTATAATCCCCGTTGTCCTGAAAGATATGCTGAATGTCTGAAAAATTCACAGGTTGCTTTTTTCCTTATTGACGATAATATCTGTGGTGTCAGTTATTTCAGAGAAAGAGCGTTTTTTACCGACCTGATAAACTGTGTCAGTCAATATGCAATATATGCCGAAGATGGGACAACCACTGCACTTGCATTAATGAAAAATACAGATATACGATACTTTGACAGGAATATTGCCTGGTACGAATATGGTGTAGGAGTATCTGCTGCGGGAAACACCGAATGGTTGAAAAAAATCAAAAAAGATTATGATAATACTTATGCGTATCTTTATCAGAATTACCCGAAATCTTCTGTACTTTCCGTGCGGAAAAATCAGTATATAAGGCTTGATTTTCTGTTGAGATATCCTGTTACGGCATGGAGAAAAAACAGACTGAATAAATTGCCTGACAGAAAAATCATTATTACAGAAAATGACAGAGAAAAAATAATACAACTTTTGGAGGGATAAACTGTGAATATCCTGAAATATCAATTCCCTATTCACGGAGATGAACGGGGGAAATTGGTGGCGATTGAAGAACAGAATGATATTCCTTTCATTATAAGAAGGGTTTATTATGTCTATGACACTGTTCAAGGTGTTCGGCGTGGCTATCATGCCCATAAAAATTTACAGCAGATACTGATTTGTGTAAAAGGCAGCTGTAAAATTTTACTGGATAATGGTCATGAAAAAGCTGTTGTCTTACTGGACAAGGCAGATGAAGGATTATACCTTGCCAACAATATCTGGAGAGAAATGTTTGATTTTTCGGAAGATGCTGTTCTGATGGTGCTTGCATCGGAAAAATATGATGAAAATGACTATATCAGGGATTATGACGAATTTATACGGTTCATCTCTGAACAGCAATAAGGGAGGTATAATGATTGAAAGTTCCTTTTGTTTCCTTTGAAAAAATGCACGCTGAAATCAGAAATGAACTTGATAACGCATATAAAAATGTTCTGGACAGAAATTATTATATTCACGGTACAGAGTGTGATAAGTTTGAAAAGAACTTTGCTGAATATTGCGGTGCAAAATACTGTGTCGGTGTAGGTAACGGACTGGACGCTCTCACATTGATTTTAAGAGCAATGGATATTCAAAAAGGCGATGAAGTTATCATACCTGCCAATACCTATATTGCTACTGCACTGGCAGTATCCGCAGTAGGGGCAACACCTGTTATGGTTGACCCCGATATTCGTACTTATAATATTGATGTCTGTAAAATTGAAGAAAAAATTACCGCAAAAACCAAAGTGATTCTCCCTGTTCATCTTCAGGGACGACCTGCCGATATGGACAATATTATGAGGATTGCCCAAAAATATCATCTTAAAGTGGTGGAAGATTCTGCACAAGCTCACGGCACAACCTATAAAGGAAAAAAAGCAGGTACATTCGGTATTGCTTCGGGATTCAGTTTTTATCCCGGAAAAAATCTGGGAGCTTTGGGTGACGGCGGTTGTGTGATTACCAATGATGAAACCATTGCTTTGAAAGTCCGTTATCTTTCTGATTACGGTTCAGATTATAAATATCATCATATTTTCAAAGGGGTCAACAGTCGGCTTGATGAACTGCAAAGTGCTTTTCTGAATGTCAAGCTTCCTCATCTTGATAAGTGGAATACTGACAGACAGCGTATTGCTAAAATATATCTTGAAAATATTCATAACCCCGAAATTATTTTGCCTTTGCCGACAGATGATATTTTTGAACATATTTATCATGTATTTGCCATTCGCTGTCAGAACCGTGACAAACTGGAAGATTATCTTCATACTAAAAATATCGGTACGCTGAAACATTATCCTGTTCCTATTCATCTTCAAGGGGCTTATGCTGACCTGAATATTCCCGAAGGCAGTTTACCTGTTGCCGAAGAAATCAGCCGTACAATATTGAGTATTCCCATGTATTATGGTATGACAGACGAAGAAATTGATTTTGTCGTTCAGACACTGAATAATTTTTAAATAATCATATCTGTAATGATAGAAATCCGTTTTCAAGCAATGTCGTCAACTTAACAAAAAAGCCTGTTTGAAATAATACATCACTGTCATTTCGAGGAGCGAAAGCGACGAGAAATCTTAATAAGATTCCTCACTTCGTTCGGAATGACACGCTTAAGTTGACGACATTGCGTTGTCAGGCTGTGACAATGAAAAGTTTCTACCTGAGCGGTTGAAAATCAAATCATTACTGTCAAAATTTGCATACGAAAATTTTGATATTACAAGGAGAATATAATCAATATGAATAACTATTGGAAACAGTTTAAAAGCGGAACAGATATACGGGGTGTTGCTGTTGATGGCGTTGAAGGTCAGCAGGTCAACCTTACAGATGAAAATATCACCGCTATTACAGACGGCTTTGTGCAGTGGCTCTGTGACAAAACAGGAAAATCTGCCGATAAATTAAGTATTTCTGTCGGCAGGGACAGCCGTATTTCAGGCGAACATATTATGACAGTCGTGGAAAAAGTATTTGTTTCACACGGTATCACTGTTCTGGAATGTGGTCTCGCCTCCACTCCCTCCATGTTTATGACCACTGTTGATTTGCATTGTGACGGTGCTGTACAGATTACCGCCAGTCATCATCCTTTTTACAGGAACGGTCTGAAATTCTTTACCGAAAACG
>CACYDZ010000003.1 GCA_902773265.1 uncultured Ruminococcus sp. | reverse complement strand
ATTAAAGGGCTTTGCCCTTTAAAATCCCACAAGGGGACTTTGTCCCCTTGACCCCTACCACTTCCCCAAAAGTGGACAAAACTTTTATGGTTCACTTCGTTTGGAATGACACTTTTAAGTTGATGACATTGTCCTTAAACCGGGTCGGCTTCAAAAATTGTACCAGGATTATGACCGTCCATCAGGTCATACAGGATATCGGGATTATTGCCGTTAAGTACACAACACTGTATGCCGTTTTTAGTGGCCATCTCGGCAGCAGCTACTTTTGTCAACATTCCGCCTGTTCCTCTGTTTGAACCTGTTCCCCCTGCCATCTTCTTAATGTCATCATCTATTCTGGCTACTCTTTTGAGTAATTTGGCATATGGGTCTACTCTGGGATTGGTTTCAAATAATCCGTCTATATCTGTCATAATCACCAACATATCTGCCCCTACTAATCTCGCCACCATTGCTGAAAGCATATCGTTATCTCCAAAATTCGCTCCTTCTATCTCATCAGTGGCTACACTGTCATTTTCGTTGATGACAGGAATAATTTTCATCTTTATCAGCGTTTCTAAAGTATTGTAGGCATTCTGTCTTAAGGTGGTGTCATCAATGACATTCCTTGTCAGCAAAATCTGTGCGACTGTATTATTATACTCCCCGAAAATCTTGTCGTACATAAACATCAGTTCACACTGTCCTACTGCTGCCAATGCCTGTTTTTCGGGTGTAGAAGACGGTCTTTCTTCCCTGCCCAGCTTTCCCAGACCGACACCTACCGCTCCTGAACTGACCAATACAATATCCCTCCCGGCATTGTGAAGGTCGCTTAGTACCCGACACAAATGCTGAAACCGCCTTAAATTTAATTTTCCGTTTTCATATGTCAATGTTGATGTTCCTACCTTGACAACAATTCTTTTGTTTTCCATGATAAACTCCTTTGTGGTTCGACAAACTGGAATTTATTGTATCATAATTTTGTTATTTTCTCAAGTATCATTACAAAATTTGTAATGATTTTTGGCTGAGGTTAAGCTAAGATAATTAAAAGTTTTTGTCAACTTTTTTCAAAAAGTTGTGGGGTTAAGGGGCAAAGCCCCTTAGCAGGATTTTAAAGGGCGACAGCCCTTTAATCGGCTGAAAACTCAATCAAAATCTGCGTATGCAGATTTTGTTCTGTCAAATAAGAAAACTTCTTTGTTTTCTGTGATAGAGATGAAAACAAAGAAGTTTTCCGTCTGAGAGCAGATATTTCAGGGGGTATCGCTGACAATATGTCTGAATTTCCCCATAAATTTCCAGTCTGCCCGTATAATCACATCACGCATACCCGAAAGTTTAAACGGTGCAAGCGGCATAGTATACGGTACGCCCAAAGTGGATTTTCCGCAAAGATTGACCGTCAGTACACAAAACAACAGCACAATTCCCCATATGCCGAACAATCCCCCGCTGACAATAAACCCTATTCTCAATACATACAACTGCGGATATAAATCGGGAATGACATAAGACGCAATCGCCGTCAATGCAACTATCATTAAAGTAGGAGCAACAATCAATCCGGCACTGACAGCAGTATCGCCAATCACCAACGCTCCCACAATACTGACTGCGTGTCCTAAAGATTTCGGCAGTCTTAATCCTGCCTCACGCATAATCTCATACATGAACAGTACCAGCAGAATTTCTGTTACCAGTCCGAAAGGTGTATTGCCGATAGAGGTTTCCAGCTGTATGAGAATTTGTTCAGGAAAAAGTTCGGGGTTGAATAATGCTACTGCCGTATAAATTCCGGGTAACAGTGCCGCTACAAAAAAACACAGATATTTCATCATACGGATAAGGGTTGCATAATACGGCTTGTAGGAATAATCGCCCATTGTCTGAAAATTTTCCACAAACAGATATGGCACTATCAGTACAGAGGGTGTACCGTCAATCAAGACGGCAATTCTGCCTTCTGTAATTTTTCCGCTGACAGTATCAGGTCTTTCGGTAATGCCGACACCACTGAATAAAGAATATTCGTTATCATCTTCCAGAAAAGTCACCAGATATCCGCTTGCCAGCACAGTATCTAAATGAATATTCTGTAATCTTTCTTTAAGATTTTCGAGAATACTTTTGCTGACAATATCCGTCAGGTAACAAAGACAGATTTCCGTATGGCTGATATCCCCGATAACCATTGTTTCGAGTTTAAGTTTAGGATTTTTCATTCTGCGTCTGAGCAGTGACATATTGATATGAAGCGGTTCGACAAATCCCTCACGGCTTCCTCTTTCGGAGAGTTCGCTGTCGGGTTCGGCAACACTGCGATAACTGTACCCCTGTACACCGATACTCAATGCCACACTGCAATTTTCTATCAGCAGTACCGCAAATCCCGACATGATGTTCTGTAAAACATCTTCAAATGTTTCCAAACGGGAAACCTCTGCCAGAGAAAGTACAGAGTGTTCCATAAAAGAGAGTAAGTCCCTTACACTTTCCGTTTCGGGATAGTCACTTTTCAACAGCGGACAGATAATGCCTGTACAAAGAACTTCCTTGTCACACATACCTTCTATGGTAATCACCGCACATCTTGTTGATTTGGTCTGTAAATATCTCACCGTAAAGTCAGACGAATTATCAAACAGTTTTTTCAGATAAGCAACATTCTTATCCAGTACAGCATATAGATTGTTCATAACATCATTCCTTTTTACTGTTTTGCACAGAAAAAAAGGAATTATTCCTGTTCAAAGAAAATGTCTGTACGGATAACCTCATCAGGCAGATATTCGGTCTGATTGACTGCCAGCAAAGTTTTGATATAAGCACATTCTTGAGAGGTCTGATAGATTTTCAGCGTGGTGTATTTATCACTTTCGATGGTTGTCACATAGTTATCTGCTTTGCGTTTATGAGAAGCGGTATAGACAGGAATATTTTTTTCACGACATTTTTGCATAAAGTGACAGATGTTTGTGTCACTCCCGACAACAGGAGCTGTTCCTGAATGATAGAGATAGATAACGACTGCCGAAATGTTTTCCAGACGGTACACCGAAAAATTCTGATTAGGATAGGTCTTTATCAGCAGGACATTCTTTTGGATAACAGGGGGTTGCTGAAAAAACCTTTGCTGACGGCGAGAAGTTTTCAACAAATTGACAAGTTCATTGTTGATAAAGGTGATACGATTGTTGTGGAATCTGGCGACAATCCCATCACCGAAAGGGGAAAAATCATCAGTAACGGGGTCGGCCTCACAAATTCTGGTAGAGAGATAAATACAAGGAAAGTCTTTTTTGCCGTATACGGTAAAAACACCGTTGCAGACAGAATGTTCTATCCACCTGACACAAGCCGAAAAGTTGCTGATACCATTGGACTTTGCATTGTCTAAAGGATAATCAGACGCTGTAATCATAAACGGTACAGAGATATCGGGCAGCAACATTCCTACAAGTGCCGAAGTATAGGAAAGGGTATCAGACCCATGTGTCATAATGATACCGTCATAGGAGGAAAAATCGGTTTTGTACAGAAATTGTATGAGTTGATTATAGGTAACAGCGGTATGATTTTCGCTGAGTGTATGAAGAGGCTGGACGACTTCAAAAAGAGTATTACTGTCTGGATTGATGTTCTGATAGACGGTAAGGATACTGTCAGCGGTTTCTGAAGTGATATTGATTTGATGATTTTGTGTTTTACAGGCGATGGTTCCGCCTGTCAGGACGAGTAATATTTTCATAATGGTGATTTCTCCATAACGATAATGTCAAAATCTGCTTACGCAGATTTTGTTTGGAATTTTTAGCCGATTAAAGGGCTACCGCCCTTTAAAATCCCGCTAAGGGGCTTTGCCCCTTAACCCCACAAGCCTCCCCAAAGGCTTGACCGAAACTTTCAGTTGTGTAAGCTGAACTTGTGATAAAGATTATCGAACGAAGTGAGCCGGAAAAGTTTTTGTCAAACTTTTTTCAAAAAGTTTGTGGGGGTGAGGGGCAAAGCCCCTCATAGGATTGTTAAGGGCAAAGCCCTTAACTCACGCCCCGCAAAACAAAGCGAGGGGATAACCCTCGCTTAAACATCTTGCAAATTGAAATCAGGAATATAGTCATCATCAGCAGAAGAAAGTTCCTGAATATAGCCACTGATTTCCGACTGTTCCAGATATTGCAGAACTTTCTGATATTCTCTTTTCGTAATTTTGCGGTTAATTTTGGGATAGAGATGAGCCTTTCCGCAGGGAATATACTGTGCCATCAAGCTGATGGTAATGTTTGTTCCGAAATTTTTTTTCAGCAAATCAATAACCGCCATAGCATTTTTAGTATGGGAGGGTAAAAGTAAATGTCGGACAATAACACCTTTTTGCAGAATACCATCTTTATCAAAAATATTCTGTGGTTGTTGGGTAAACATTTCTTTCAGGGCAAGCAAAGCCGTTTCCGAATAATTTCTGACTTTGGAATACTGTAAGGCAACCGTATCATCAGCATATTTAAAATCAGGTAAATAGATATCCACATAGCCTTTCAGTTTTTCCAGCATACCCACATCTTCATATCCCCCGCAGTTGTAGACAACAGGTATATTGGGTTTGTAAATATCCAGACTGGCGATGATAGAGGGGATAAAATGTGTAGGATTGACCAGATTAATATTATGCACATTTTTTTCTTCCAGATACTTATAGCAGTCGGCAAGCTGAGAGGGAGTGAGTATTTTGCCGAAATTTTCGGTAGAAATTTTGTAATTCTGACAAAATACACACTTCATCACACAACCGCTGAAAAATATCGTTCCACTGCCTCTTGTACCACTGATACAGGGTTCTTCCCACATATGTTCAGCTACTCTTGCCACGACAGGGTTATTTCCCATCTGACAAAATCCGTTACCGCTGTCAGCATTTCGCAACGCATGACATTTTCGTGGACATACCTGACAATAATAAGTTTCCGTAAGACGATACTCCTTTATTCCTGATAGATTTTACCGAAACTGTTGAAAGGACTGACCCTGAATTGTGCTTTGCCTATAATATTGGTTACGGGGATAAGACCTACCGTAGAAAAACGGCTGTCGGTAGAATGATTTCTGTTATCCCCCATGACAAATACCATACCTTCAGGAATAACTTCAGGAATTTCGGCATCACCTTGTTTGGTAGTGAGAGCTTTGATATAGGGTTCGTCAATGACCGCACCATTGACAGATACGATTCCTTTCTGAAAATCAATTTTCAGACTTTGTCCCTCTGTGGCAATCACACGCTTGATAATGGGTTTATTCAGATTTTGTCCGTGACTGATAACAACAATATCGCCATTTTCGGGTTGATAAAGAAAGTTGGTGACAATCAATCTGTCTTTATCCCGCAGGGTATCCATCATAGATTCTCCGTCAACATCAACCAGTCGGAAAACAAAAGTCAGTATCAGAACTACCAGAGCAATAGCAATAATAAAAGTATGTAACCATTCATAACAACTCTGTGTAAGGGTGACTTCTTCCTCTTCTTCCTGTGTATCGGCGGGAATAATCGTTTTTTCTTCCATAGATATCGTTTTCTCCTTTTATGCAGATAACAAAAAAGGGACGAATAGACCCGTCCCTTGAATGTTGGATAGTATCACACTATCAGCGAATTTGTTCTTTAACTTTAGCTGCTTTACCAACTCTGTCACGCAGATAATACAGTTTGCTTCTTCTGACTTTACCGTATCTGACAACTTTGACATCTTTGACATTAGGTGAATGTACCGGGAAAACTCTCTCTACACCTACACCATAGGAAACACGCCTTACCGTGAAAGTTGCTGACACACCACTGCCTCTTTTGGCAATGACGGTACCCTCAAACATCTGGATTCTTTCCTTGTCACCCTCACGAATGTTTACGCTTACCCTTACTGTGTCACCAATACCGAACTGAGGTAATTCACTTTTCAAAGAATCGGCAGCAATCGTTTTTAACGCATCCATTTTCAAATCCTCCTGTAGTTTTCAGACATTCTTGTTCACGCAAACGATAAGCGTCAGAACAGAGGACTGTCCGCTTTAATGTCATGCTATGTTGCCATAGCAGGCATTAACCCCCATTATTTTCATAACGGAACTTAAATGCCCGAATATTATACCATAGCAAGATATTTTTTGCAAGACTTCAGGAAAATTTTATTTTGTCAGGAACATGAATTATAATTTGTTACCACATTCAGGACAGAATTTAGAGGACTGTCCGGGCTGAAGTTCATAGCCACATTTGGAACATTTTGTCCCCGACGGCATAGGCTTACCACATTCGCTGCAGAATTTGCCCTTATTGGTTGCTCCGCAGGAACAAGTCCAGCCACCGCTGTTCTGCTGAGGTTTCTGTTTACCACATTCGTTACAAAATTTACCTGTATTGGTTGCTCCGCAGGAACAAGTCCAGGAATTGGCATTATTGTTTTGTCCTGCCTGTCTGGGCTGAGGTGTCTGGAAACCGCCTTGCTGTTGATAGGGCTGGTTCTGATATCCCTGCATAACATTTGCACCCGTATTCATACCCATATTGAAGCCCATAAATCCGCCCACTGCACCGCCTGAATTACTGCCGGCATTACGGATACCTTCTGCAACATTTTTAGCCATGTAACCCGACTGTACTTGTGGATTGCTGAACATCATACCTTGTGAACGCTCTTTAACGATTTTTTCGGAATCCTGGTCATAAGAGATAGAAATGGTTGTTTCTACGATTTCCATACCTCTGAGATTACGCCAGTCTTCATCAAGAGCGGTATTGAGGTATTTCGTCAGGTTTCTGGTATTGCCGTGTAACTGGAAGATAGGATAGCCGTCAATAGACATCTGACCAAGAGAGTTACGCAGTTCGGTAAGAAATTCCTCATTGAACTGGGTTTTGATATTGTTGATATCAATAATCTGATTGGACATAGCACTGCCCTTATCAACAACTTCGTGATAGAATTTCATCGGGTCTACAATTCTCAAAGAATAAGTACCGTGAGCTCTGATAAAGAGTTCTGCCTGATACATAGCGTCAAAGTAGTTCATCGCATTGCTTGTACCATATTTGATACCACGAATTTCCTGCATATTGATATAGAATACACGCTGACTTCTGGGGGTTGTACCGCCGAATTTAAGACGCTCAAAGGTATCCTTGAAAGCATCTTTCCACTGTCCCGCAAAGATAGAGGGAGATGTGCTGTCGCTGACTTTGTAATAACCTTCTTCGCAAGACGCTGCAATAACTTTACCGCCGTCTACCAACAACATCATTGTATTAGGCCATACATGAATTAATGAACCGTTGGAAACAACATTGCTGGTTCCTCTGTTGGTATTGTGACGGTCGTTAGCTCGGGCATTCTGACCCGGTGCAAATACAACGGTGTTGGACATATTGGAGGGTGGCTCAATAACTTCGCCGTACTGGTCGCCTAAAGCTCCGCTTGCCGCATTAAACGCTGCTCTGATAATTCCCATAATTTATCTCTCCTTTGTGTAAATAAAAATTGAATGAACTGTATTATTTGTTGATTATGTACACTTCTATTGCTATTATATAATAAACTGTCTTTTAATTCAATACATAATCGTAAATATTTAAGAATCGTTCATTTTATATCAGAAAATTTCCGCTGAACGATGGAAAATTTTTTATGGACCAATCAACGGTAATTCATCTTCTTCATACTCTATACCATCACTATTGGTAATGATATCTTCTTCATCAAATTCAACAATTTCCATTTTTGTAGGAATATATTTTTCCTTTTCCATTTGCAAAAACCTCTTTAATTCCTCTTAATAGTCAACTGTAACGGCAAATAACAATATAGAATAAATATCCTTAATGCTTATTTTTGCAATAACCATTAAGGATATTATAACAATAATTTTTTTGTCTGTAAATAACAAAATCAATTTTATTTCTATAATGCTGTAAACAGATTTTCTCAGAAATGAAAATCACAATTCAAAATTGATGATTTCACAAATCAAATTTAATTTTGGTATTAAAAATACGCTTCCATGAAATACGATGGTTTTCTTCTTTCACAAGTCAGTATAACTGCTGTCAGCCTGCTCGTTGATGCTGTCAAGTACACGACACCCGATTTTACTTTTCTATAAAGCAAAATCATGTGCTTTTCCAGAACTTTCAGCGATGAATAGTAATGATATCCGTCACTTTGCTGACAATTATTTTTTACTTTCTGTTACATTAAATTTATCTCCACTGCCCCAACCTGTTGCGGTAATAAGATTTGTTTCAGCGGAATATTTCATGTTCAGACTTTGATTCCATTTGTTATTCCAGTTATTTTCGGTAGAAGCACCGTTCATTCTGACAAGGATATAATTCGTAAATTCGTCAGGTAAAGTAACCTGATACAGACCGCCATTTTCTGTCATATCCAGCCACTGTTCGCCGATGAGAGAGTTCCATGTATACACTGCCCATCTTTCCTTACCGTTAGCAATAGCTGACGGATTGAAGTAAACGATACTCTGTTCAACAGGTTCATCTTCTTCTACAACTATCTGACATACTTTGCTAAGACCATTGGATGCTTTTACCGTAATATTGGCTACACCATAATCTCTTGCCACAACACGACCTGATTTGTTGACAGTAGCAACCTCTGTATTGTTACTCTTAAAAGTATAGGTAACGGTATCATCAGCAGGTGTCATAATTGGTACAATAGTATACATCTCTTTAAGTTCTAAAGTTACATTGTCACTTTCCAAAGTAAGTGTTCTCTGCGGAATTACTGTAACCTGACAAGTAGCTTTTGCACCGTTTGAAGCAATGACGGTAATATTTGCTGTACCCTCACCTCTGGCTACAACACGACCTGATTTATTGACGGTAGCAACATTGGTATTACTGCTTTTAAAAGTATAGGTAGCTGTTTCATCCTGTGGAGATACAGACGGTTTTAAGGTATACATTTCCATAACGGACAATTCAAGCGTTGACTTGTCCAGTACAACAGTTTTCTGCGGTACTACATTGACCACACAGACTGTTTTTGCTCCGTTGGAAGCGGTAACAGTAATATTCGCTGTACCCTCACCTCTGGCTACAACACGACCGTTTTTGTTTACAGTAGCTACATTGGCATTACTGCTTTTAAAAGTATAGGTAACACTTGCATCTTCGGGTGTTACAGACGGTTGCAAGGTGTACATATCTGCTACACTCATATCCAGCTGTGTTTTATCAAGCGTAACAACAGGTTTCTCTAAAATATGAACTTTACAAGCCACAGCCTTACCGTCTTTATACTTAGCATAAACTTTTACTGACCAATCCTCACCGGTCGATTCTCTTGCCACAATACGACCTGCTTTATTGACAGTAATATAACCGGTATCATCGCTTTTCCATACATAATCTGTATTGCCTGTTATACGGCTGGTGGTAAGCGTTTTTTGGTCACCTACATATAAGGTCAGTTCTGTGTCACTGATAGAAATTTCTTCGGCAACTTTGCCGACATTACAATGAATTGTTGCATTTTCCAGCCAACGGTTGGCATCATAATATATATCAATATCAATAGCGTTCCATTGTCCTTTACTGCCTGCATAGTATACATTTTCGATATTCTCACAGTTTTCAAAACATACTACTCCGACAGTTTTCAGACTTTCGGGGAGTGTAATATTTTTCATGCCTGTACAACCGCTGAATGCTCCCTGTGATAAATAGGTGACACCTTCAGGAACAACAACATCTACTGCCGCTTCGCAGGCACAGAATGCACACTGTCCGATAGATTTGATATTATCAGGGATAATAATATTTTTCAGCTTTTCACATCCGAAAAAGGTATCTTCACTGATGGCGGTAAGACCTGCAAGATTAGGCAGTGTTTCCAGATTGACACATTCCCAGAACGCAGCCTCACCTATTTCGGTAACTGTATCAGGAATGGTAATCTCATAAATACCCGAACTCTCAAAAGCATTGTTGCCGATTTTAGTAACACTGTCGGGTATAGTAATGCTCACCAAAGCACCGGTCTGACTGAAAGCATAAGGTTTGATTTCGGTGAGCTGATTGGAAAGCGTAATTCTTGTAAGGTTAGCACACCATGAAAATGCCCATTCTTCGATAGTCTGGATACTGTTGGGAAGAATAATGTTCTTAACTGTCTGGCAAGAATAAAAAGCCTGTTCACCAATAGCGGTTACTGTTTTGCCGTTAATCGTCTGCGGAACGGTAACATTTTCTTCATCACCT
>CACYDZ010000002.1 GCA_902773265.1 uncultured Ruminococcus sp. | reverse complement strand
TTAAAATTGTTTTAAAAAATGATGATATGCGGATTTTTAGCCGTATTCAGATAAGACAAATATTGTAACATATTTTCTTCTTCTACAGCGATACCACCATCTGTTGTAGCGGTATCTCCACAGTACATGAATACAGCCGTTCCTTTTTCTTTATCAACGGGTGTTGTGTTATATTCAATAACAAACCCGTAACGGTATTTGTCATCTTCTGCCATATATCTTGCTGTGGGTAAATTGTCCGTATTCTCCGTTTCTATTTTCTGATTATACCAGTCTGATGCCAAATCGTCTATCCAATAGGTATGTTCTGTAATACGGAAAGTATTCAGCCATGTAGTCGGCTGTTCATTCTGATAAAAACAATCTCCTATTTTAAACATTCCCTTAGGAGTAACTTGTTCATCATCAGCGTTTCTTGTTCCGTTTCCCTGTACACCAATAAATCCGTCACAGGAAATATTGTCATTTTCCCATACATCATCTTTTTTAGTAAATAAATGTAATTCCGCCTGTACACCGTAAGTATCAACAATAATTAACTGCTGTATATCACTGTTTTCTATTTCAGAAATCTGATAACCGCTTCTTGACAATAATTTTTCAAAACTTTGTTCTGTATTTTGTGTAGGAATTTCTGTAGGTTCTTCTGTAGATAGCGGTATTTCATATTCAGGTTCACTTGGTTCGGTGGTAGAATGTTGTGTGATTGGTTGTGTAAAGTGTTCGGTAGGAATGATTGTTTTTACTGTGAAATATTCTGTGGGAATTTCTACAACTTCCATAGTCATTGTTTCTGTGGCGGAAACAATTTCGGTAGGTACAAATGTCGGCAAAACGGCAGTTTGTGTCGGAGCGGTGGCAATTTCAGACGGTTTAACTGCTTGTTGCTGTGTTGTTTCCGAATAGGTTGTTGTTGTATCTGCCATTACTTTCTTGTTTATCACACTTTTCTGAATAAGAAAAATAACAGTCAGTATGATTCCGCTGATAATTGCCATCGCTGACAAAATGATTACCTTTTTTTTCAAATTCATCGCCTTCCTTTATCACCGCTAATCCTTGTTTCCTTCCTATTATCCGAATTGATTTTATCATTAACTGTCTGCTTTTACAATGATTTTCCGAAGAATTTCTGTGAACTTATTGTAAAATAATTGATAATTTTCAAAGTGAGGTTGCAGTACAATGAAAAAAATGCTATAATATGAAACAGTTTAAAATTTTTCGGAGGAAAGCATTATGACAGTTTTATATCTTGCGGTTCCGTGTTATAATGAAGAAGAAGTGTTACAGGACACAACGGAGAAACTTATCCAAAAATATGAACAGCTGATAACAGAAAAAAAGATATCTCCCAAAAGCCGTATTGTCTATATTGATGACGGTTCAAAGGACAAAACTTGGAAACTTATTACACAGCTCCACGATAAATATGAACTGGTGTCGGGACTGAAAATGAGCCGTAACAGAGGTCATCAGAATACTTTATATGGTGGATTGGTCACCTTGAAAGATTATGCTGATGTGGTTATTTCGATTGACGCTGATTTACAAGACGACATCAACGCTATTGACGAAATGTTGGACAAATATGAAGAAGGTTGTGATATTGTTTACGGTGTCCGCAAAAAGCGTGAAACAGATACTTTCTTCAAAAGATTTACAGCAGAATCCTTTTATAAAATCCTTAAAGCAATGGGTGCGGAAATTGTCTTTAACCATGCAGACTTCCGTCTGATGAGTAAGCGTGCTTTGGATTCTTTTGCCGATTTTAAAGAAGTCAACCTTTTTCTCAGAGGTATGGTACCTATGGTGGGTTTCAAAAGTGATATTGTCGAATATGAACGACTGGAAAGACAAGCCGGCGAAAGTAAATATCCGCTTTCCAAAATGCTGGCACTGGCATGGCAGGGTGTCACCTCTTTGAGTGTCAAACCTATCCGTATGATTATGTGGCTGGGAATTATCATTTTTCTGTTGGCAGTTTTATCCGGTATTTATTCTTTCATTATGTATTTCTTCGGTAAGACTGAACCGGGTTGGGCAAGTCTGTTTCTTTCCATATGGGCATTGGGCGGATTACAGTTGTTTGCTATCGGCGTTATCGGAGAATATCTCGGTAAAGTCTATCTGGAAACCAAACACAGACCTCGCTTTATTGTGGAAAAATTTTTGAATGATGAGGAATAATGGAATGAACCGTATTGTTAAAATAATTTGTTCCTGTTTATTACTGTTCTCGTTAATTTTTGTTTGTGTCGGTTGTGGACAGAAACTTGAGGAAAATTACTATCAACCATCAGCAAATTTCAAAGGTATGAACTTTGCCTGTTGTTCAGACGGTGATACCGCAAACAAAGTAAGAAATCAGATGGTGTATTTTGATTTTGCCGACTTTGTTAAAGATGACCTCAATGCAAAAGGTAATGAAATCAAATCCATTACCGTGAAAGAGGCAAGCGGTGAACTTTTTCATGAAAATCAGACGATTGCCAATCTTGATGTGGAAATCGAAGCTAAAAGCGGTAATATTTCCTCCGGTGAATACCATATGCTGGCTTATTTTACTTACAACACAGCAGACGAACAAAATGTAAAAATGTATCTGATGAATTACTGTTTCCATACCACTTCCAAAATCAATAAAACGGATATAGCTTTGTTTGAACCGTATTATGAACAAATCAAAGATAAAAAAATCCCCTGAATTTTTTCAACAACAATGCTTATCAGACAGCATTGTTGTACTTTTTTGTCATGATGAAAAGGAGTAAAAATGAATAATTTAATCACTTTAAGAAATCAGCTTATTGAAAATGACTTTTCCCGAATGAACGACAGACAATTCGAAGCCGTTGTCACGACAGAAAATCCGCTGCTCATTCTGGCAGGTGCAGGCAGTGGGAAAACAACTGTACTTGTCAACAGAATTGCCAATATACTGAGTTGGGGAAATGCTTATAACAGCGATGTTTTTAACGATACTTTCAGCGAAGAAGAAATACGCTTTCTGTCAAACTGTGCCGTAAATAAAACACCCGTTCCCGATACACTGAAAAAAAGACTGAGTGTCAGTCCTGCAAAATCATGGCAGATACTTGCCATTACTTTTACCAACAAATCTGCTAACGAACTGAAAGAACGCATTATGGCTAAAGTTCCCGATGCCCGTGAGATATGGGCATCAACCTTTCATTCTACCTGTGCCAGAATTTTAAGGCGTTTTGGTGACAGGCTCGGCTATACCAACGCTTTCACCATCTATGACACCGATGACCAGAAAAAACAGATGAAAGAAGTCATGCAGGCACTTGGTATGGACGAAAAAATTATTCCGCTGAGAAGTATTCTGAACGAAATTTCCAAAGCAAAAGATAATTTGCAAAGTCCTGAAAAGTTCCGACAGCTTGCAGGTACGGACAGCCGTCTTGTCAGCATAGCTAAAGCCTATACACTTTACAGCGAAAATCTGAAAAAGGTTGACGCTATGGATTTTGATGACCTGATTTATAATACAGTAAAACTTTTCCAGAATAATGATGATGTTTTGTCTTACTATCAGAACTTATTCCGTTATATTATGGTTGACGAATACCAGGACACCAATGTTTCTCAATACAGACTAATTCATCTTCTGGCAGAAAAATACAGAAATATCTGTGTTGTCGGCGATGATGACCAGAGTATCTATAAATTCAGAGGAGCTACCATCAAAAACATTCTTGGTTTTGAAAAAGATTATCCTGACGGCAAAGTTATCCGACTGGAACAGAATTACCGTTCGACAAAAAATATCCTCAATTCCGCCAACAAGGTTATTGCCCATAACGACCAGCGAAAAGGAAAAACACTCTGGACGCAAAATCCCACAGGAGAAAAAATTCATGTACATACGGCACGCTCTGAGCGTGAAGAAGCTAAATATATTGCAGATACTGTTACAGAAAAAGTACATGACGGTCGTAAATTTTCCGACTTTGCCGTGCTTTACCGTACCAATGCTCAATCCAATGCACTGGAACAGTATATGACAAGAGCAGGTATTCCCCACCGTATTATTGGTGGAAACCGTTTCTATGACCGTGAAGAAATCAAGGATATGATTGCTTACTTACAGATGGTCAACAATCCCCATGACGATATCCGTCTTATGCGTATTATCAATAAGCCGAGACGGGCTATCGGGTCTTCTACGATTGAAAAAATCCGTGAAATCGCTCTTTCCCGGAATACAAGTATGTATGAAATTATCCGTCATGCCGATGATTTTGAAGAACTCAGGCGTGTCCGTATAAAACTGAATGATTTTGCAAAGGTCATTGATACCCTGATTACTTTATATCATCAGAAACATATCTCTCTGGAAAAACTGTATAAAAAAATTCTGGAAGAAACTTTCTATATAGAAAATCTGAAAAGAGAAAAGGAAAACAGCGAAGAACGCATAGAGAATATCAATGAATTTCTGTCAGCAATCAAAAGCTATGAAAATGACAATCCTGACAGTGCATCACTGGAGGGATTTCTGGAAGATATTGCGTTGATATCCGATATTGATAATTACGATAAAAGTGCCGACAGCGTTGTGTTAATGACCTTACATTCTGCAAAAGGACTGGAATTTCCTGTGGTCTTTATTGCAGGTGCGGAAGAGGGAATTTTCCCCAGTCTGCGTTCAGCCTCCGAACACGATGAACTTCAGGAAGAAAGACGGCTTGCCTATGTCGGTATTACCAGAGCAAAAGAAGAACTCTATATTGTTCATGCCGATGAGCGTATGCTTTACGGTTCGACAACCAGAAATGAACTTTCCCGATTTGTGGAGGAAATTCCGAAAGAAAATATTATCTTTACTTCATCAGTCGTGAAAAAGCCACAGCGGACATTTAATACGGATTATGTATCCGGTCGAAAAAGTGCCTATCTGGACAGCGATTTTGAAAAAGCAAATTATATTGCCAACAGAACACCTGTCAGACAAACACCGAAAAAGAAAGTATCTGCTGCCACAACGACAACTTTCAAAACAGGCGATACGGTTAAACATACGGTATTCGGACAAGGCGTTGTTATTTCCGCAAAGGCAATGGCAAATGATACTTTGCTGGAAATCGCTTTTGAAAACAGCGGTACAAAAAAACTTATGGCAAATTTTGCTAAACTGGAAAAAATATAGGCAGTAAGGGTGATGAATGATGAAAACAAGTGATTTTTACTATGATTTACCCAAAGAATTAATTGCACAAACGCCTGTTGAACCAAGAGACAGTTCAAGATTAATGGTTATCAACCGCAAAAATCATACATTGGAACACAAGCATTTTTATGATATTGTTGATTATCTTGATGAAGGCGATTGTCTGATAGTCAATGATTCGAGGGTACTGCCTGCCAGAATTTACGGCAGACGCTTAACAGGAGCAAATGTAGAATTTTTATTGCTTTCCCAGTTCAGAAATAAAGTGTGGGAGTGTCTGGCAAAACCGGGAAGAAAAGCACAAAAAGGTGATGAATTTACTTTTGGTGATGTTATGCGTGGTAAGGTCATTGATGTGCTTGACAGCGGCAACAGGATTGTTGAATTTTATTGTGATGAAAACTTTTATTCTGCACTGGATAAAATCGGACAGATGCCTTTACCACCTTATATCACCGAAAAATTACAAGACAAAGAACGCTATCAGACAGTTTACAGTCGTGAGTTGGGTTCTGCCGCCGCACCCACTGCGGGGTTACATTTTACAAAAGAGTTGTTACAGAAAATTCAGACCAAAGGTGTTGCGATTGGTTATGTTACTTTGCATGTCGGATTGGGTACTTTCAGACCTGTCAAAGTAGAAGATGTTACCCAACATAAAATGCACGCTGAACATTATGAAATTCCGCCTGAAACTGCTGAACTTATCAGAACGACAAAAGCAAACGGCAAAAGAGTTATTGCTGTCGGTACAACGAGTTGCCGTACACTGGAATCGGTTGCCACAATGAACAACGGTGAAATCAAAGCGTGTGACGGATTTACAGATATTTTTATTTATCCCGGCTATCCGTTCAAAATTCTTGACGGCTTGATTACCAACTTTCACTTACCCGAAAGCACTCTGATAATGTTGGTTTCGGCATTTGCAGATTATGATACCATCATGAAAAGCTACGAAATTGCTGTAAAAGAAAAATACCGTTTCTTTTCTTTCGGAGACGCTATGGCTATCTTTTAAGAACTGTTGCCCTTAAAAATTCTGTTAATGGGTTGCTCCCCCATTCCGAACGAAGTGAGCCAAAAAAGTTTTTTGTCCACTTTTTTCAAAAAAGTGGGCAGGGTCAAGGGGCGGCAGCCCCTTGTAGGATTTTAAAGGGCGAAGCCCTTTAACTGCCCTTTAACTACTCTGGGAAAGGATTATTATTACCTATGGCTTTTCAACTTTTAAAACAGGAGGGTCATGCAAGGCGTGGTGAACTGGTAACTGTTCACGGCACAGTGCAGACACCTTTGTTTATGAATGTAGCTACCTGCGGTGCAATCAAAGGTGCTGTAAGTGCATTGGATTTGAAAGACTTAAAATGTCAGGTTCAGCTTTGCAATACCTATCATCTTCACTTACGCCCCACAGATACTGTTGTTAAAACTTTGGGCGGTGTTCATCAGTTTACCCGCTGGCACGCTCCTATTCTTACAGACAGCGGTGGATTTCAGGTGTTTTCTCTGGCAAAACTACGGAATATCAAAGAAGAAGGCGTTTATTTTTCCTCACATATTGATGGTCACAAAATATTTATGGGACCTGAAGAAAGTATGCGAATACAATCTAACTTGGGGTCTACTATTGCGATGGCTTTCGATGAGTGTATTGAAAATCCTGCGGAATACAACTATACCAGAAATTCTGTTGCCCGTACAACAAGATGGCTGGAACGCTGTAAAACAGAATTGACAAGACTGAATACACTGGAAGATACTATCAATCCCAAACAGATGTTATTTGGGATTAATCAGGGGGCAACCTTTGATGATATCCGCATTGAACATATGAAAACTATCCGTGAACTGGATTTATCAGGATATGCTATTGGCGGACTGGCTGTTGGTGAACCTGCTGAGATGATGTATCATGTCATTGAAAAAGTGGAAGAATATATGCCCAAAGATAAACCCAGATACCTTATGGGTGTGGGTACGCCGACAAATATTCTGGAAGCCGTATACAGAGGTGTGGATATGTTTGATTGTGTTATGCCAAGCCGAAACGCAAGACACGCTCATGTGTTTACTTCACAGGGAATACGCAATCTTATGAATGCTAAATATACCCTTGATACCTCTGCTGTTGATGAAAAATGTGATTGTCCTGTTTGTCAGCATTTTGACAGGGCTTATCTGCATCATCTCTTTAAAAGCGGAGAAATGTTGGGTATGCGTCTTGCGGTAATGCACAATATCTATTTTTATAATACGCTCATGGAAAAAATCCGGAACAAACTTGATAACGGTACTTTTACAGCGTTTTATCATCAGTATAAAGATATTCTCGGCACAAGAATTTGATTTTATATCTTGCAATGCCTGAAAAATATGGTATAATAAATCCTGTTGTTCTACATAAAAGAAAGGATTGAATTTGAAATGAAAAAATTGACGGTGGCTTTACTCGGTATTATGACAGCTTTGGGACTTTCGTCATGTATGGGAGCAAGTCAGGACGGTACCGCACAACAATCTTCAACGGGCGGTATGATTGGTATGATTGCTATATATGCGGTAATACTGATTGGTATGTATCTTCTTTTCATCAGACCCAGTTCCAAAAAGAAAAAGGAAGAAGAGGCATTAAGACAAAGTCTTGAAATCGGCGATGAAATTATCACTATTGGCGGTATTACGGGCAGAGTTGTCAGCATTAAAGACGATGATTCGTTTATTCTGGAAACAGGTCCTGACAGAACAAGAATGTTATTCCAGAAATGGGCATTGTCAACTATCGTAACAGAAAAAACAGTTGTCGACCCTAAAGCCGACAAGAAAAAAGATAAAGAAAAAGATAAAAAGAAAGTTGAAGAAAAATAATTTTCAGCAAAATGAAAACTGTACATCTGATTTTTCAGATGTACAGTTTTTTTATATTTATTGTCAAAATTTGCTTACGCAAATTTTGGATTTTATTTTGGGAGTTTAAGGGCTTCGCCCTTAAAAATCCCACAAGGGGCTTTGCCCCTTGACCCCACAAGCCTTTGAAAAGGCTTGACCGAAAC
>CACYDZ010000001.1 GCA_902773265.1 uncultured Ruminococcus sp. | reverse complement strand
TCAAGGGTTGCACCCTTGAAAATCCCGCTTCAAGGGTTGCACCCTTGAAAATCCTGCTTCAAGGGTTGCACCCTTGAAAATCCTGCCCAAAGGCTCTGCCTTTGGAATCCGCCACTTTTTTTGAAAAAAAAGTGGACAAAAAAACTTAAGGTTTTCTATTACTGTAAGTCTGTGGAAACAAGAATTGCCCTGAGCAGTTCCTCACCGCTGTTATTAACGGGAATAATTTTTATAGACAGTTCTTGTTCCGCCTGACTGAGAGAAATGTCATCAAGAAATAAGTCCCCCTCATACCGTAACATGACTGACGGTATCAGCAGTTTATCTCCCAGAGATTTCCCTTTAAGCTGACGGATAAGGTCTTGTCCCGTTACCAGACCCGAAACATTGATACCTCCGCCGAAAAAGTCGTTTTGTATTCCTATGACATTTACACGGACATTTGGAAATTTTTCGGTTACTCTGTCAACCAGTTTCTGTAGAAAATCTGACACACCCGTTCCGCAGGCAATCGAAAGACGGATATCTTCTTCGGGAGGGATTTCTTCTTCCAGTGCGTATAAAAATTCATCTCTCAGTAATGAAAGCATTCCTACACCGTTATCCAGTTGGGCAAAGTCTTCATAATAGTCCGCTTCGGGGATTTCTCTTTCGGATTTCAGAAAAAATTCATCTGACGCAAATACAATCCGACTTCCGTACTTTTCTTTGAACATATCTCCATAGCGTTCAATCAACTGCAAGGTTTCTTCTGCACTTTGTCTGGTATATTCTGTCAGCGGATAAAGACCCTCTCTGTAGCGTGTCAGCCCTACGGGTACTACCGCAATGCACTCTACAGAGGGATAAAGTTTTTCTAAATCTGTCAGGGTTCTTTCCAGTTCTTTGCCGTCATTGATGTTCGGACAGGAAACTATCTGACAGTTGATTTTAATACCTGCTTCTGCAAATTTCGGCAAAACTTCCAGAGATTTCCCGGCAAAGCGGTTCTTCATCATTTTACAACGCAGTTCGGGATTTGTGGTATGCACCGAAACATTGATAGGGCTGATGTGCATTTTGATAATGCGTTCGATTTCGTGTTGGGAAAGATTGGTCAGAGTGATATAGTTGCCGAACAGAAAGGAAAGTCTTGAGTCGTCATCTTTGAAATACAGACTTTTCCGCATACCTTTGGGGAGCTGGTCGATAAAGCAGAAAATACAACCGTTACGACAGGAATGTTGTTTATCCATGAGGTAGGTTTCAAATTCCAGACCGATTTCTTCATATTCGCCTTTTCTGACAGACAAAGTTCTTTGATTTCCCGACACATCTTCAATAACCAGAGTTGCCTCTCTCACTGTCTGATAAAAGCGGTAGTCCAGCACATCGACAATTTCATGACCGTTGATAGAAATCAGAATTTCTTCAGGTAAAATCTGACACTGAAAAGCCTTGCTGTTCTTATCTACAGACTTGATTTTAACTGACATACTTCACTCCTTATCTGTCAGAATTAATGAAACTTTACACACTATTCAAAGGTGACAGTTATTGCATCGGTCTTTTCCACAATGACATCACCTGTCGTATAATCATATACAGCAAAACTGCCTGTAAAAGTTTTTATCTTCGTATCTTTATTGTCGGTATTATCTTCCCCGAAAGACATAGAACTGATATCATGCTTGCCTGAAAATATGTCGGCACCGTAATAAAGTTCAGTCTTTTTACCGTTGATTTTGCCGTCTTTCACAGAAACGGTAACGGCTTTGTCGCTTTTATTGGCAACATAAACCTCGATATTCTCTTTGCCACTCCATTCATCGTAGAATACACCTTTGACAACAATCTTTATTCCATCTTTATCATAGGCAACTGTTCCCGTTTCATCGTATTGATAAGAATAGTCTGTTTTGGCGAAAGTTTCTATACAGACAGGGTCAGTTTCAAGAATAACATCGCTTGTATCGGTGTCGGTCACCGTAACCGAAAATTCTATATCGGCAAAAGTAGTAATTCCACATCTTTTAAGCCCTGTTTCATCAAAAGGTTCTGCCAGTGTATTTGTCTGACCGACCTCAACATCTGCACCGGCAACCGTACTTATCATATATCCGTTGATTGAAGCGTTTCTCAGCTCTACACTGATATTTTCAGCGGATTGGTTGTCAATTTCGATGACCAGTGCTTTTTCAAATGAAAAAATATCCTTTTCATATTTACCTAACCTCTTGGCGGTAACGGTAATGTCTTTTTCATTGACAAGTACGGTTTCTTCGATATCTTCCGCTGAATGATTATCTGTAGTTGATGTTCTGTACTCATTATAGAGCATCTGAAAAATACAACCCGAAAGTGTTGTTGTGAGCAGTACGGCTGTCATGATAAGCAGTACAAATTTTTTCATATATAAATACCTCTTTCAACAGTGTCATTCCGAACGAAGTGAGGAATCTTATTAAGATTTCTCGTCGCTTACACTCCTCGAAATGACAAATTATCATTCCGAACGAAGTGAGCCTTGAAAGTTTTTGTCAAACTTTTTTCAAAAAGTTTGTGGGGGTTTGGGGGCAACGCCCCCAAGCAGGATTTTAAAGGGCGGCAGCCCTTTAACTTTATTCGGGCTGTGTGAGTTTGGTGGAAACGGCTCCGTAATCGCCCTCTCGGATACCTGAACCGTCCATGCTGTAGACAGAATAAGGTAACTCTTCTTTCTTTACCTGCTTGCCGTTGAGATAAAATACTCTGTACGCATTGTAACCGTATGCGTCATATGATGACCAGTCAACTTCACTTTCCGTTCTTACCTCGTCAAATTCGGGCGATTGCCAGCCGTATATCTCCGCATTGAGAACATCGCCGTCCATCCAGCAACGGAAAAACATCTGATATTTTGATGTGTTTTTCATTTTCAGGTCGATATTACCCCAGTCAATGGTAGCGTCCAGACCGCCGTAACAGTAAAGAGAACACCATAAGTGCGGTTTCCGTTCAACAATTTCCATATTTGCCATAATGCCTGCGTTATAAATCGTTGTAGCCGACTGACAGATACCTCCGCCGATACCTGTTGCCATTGTTCCCTGTGCAATAACGCCTGCCGGTAAATAACCGTTGGAGGACAGGTTACTGTTGCCTGTACAATTATTGAATGAAAAGATTTCTCCGGGTTCGATTACCGTACCGTTGACCGCTTCCAGAGCCAGTGCCATATTGACATTGGCATTATAGGTATTATTGGTAATAGTGCTGTATTTTCCGATAAGTCTGACAGCTTGTCGGACATCAGCCATCTGTAATTCGGGCTGTTTTTCATGACCGACAGCCGTAACCATGACACTGCTTACTCCGGCATTGAACTGCTCCATTGCCTGATTGACCAGCGTTTCCTGGTCGATGACTTTGCCTGCTTTTCCCTCAACAAAAGTATAACGCTCGGCATTTTTCTCCTGTGACGGGTCGTAACGGGAAACATGAGGTTCAATACAGGGGATATCCACTTTTTTGGCTACTCTCTTGACAATTTTCCGTACAGATTCAGGCGTGACCTTATATTCCACACGGAAATTTAATGTATTGTTTTCTTCATTGATTTCAATATTGCCGTCATCGGGAATATACGCCATGATATCTTTTGAACCCTCCGCAATAACATAATTGCTGTACTCATAGGCTCTTTCAACGACACTGTTCATATTATGCGAAAAGTTCATATCTTCGTTGGTATAGCGGTACTCCAGCCCCTCATACACAACCGACATCGTGACTTTCGGCAATAAAGAACCGCCTCTTACCGCAAGTAACGACTTTGCTTCACTCAATGTTTTTCCGCTGAGGTCAAATCCTTCTACCTGTATGCCTTTGAGAAATACAGGGTCTGTCTGCGGTGCAGGAATTTTTCCGCCGGGAATATTTACTGATGCCGCCGTAGGAACAACCGCCTGATTGAAATTATACATATAAATAAATGCTCCCAGAATAACAACGCTTGACGCAATCAGTCCGCCGACAACTTTCGGATAAAGGGCTTTCATTCCTTTTTGAGAATGTTTTTTCTTTTTGCCGACAGTATTTTTTTTGTCTCTGACAAAAATTCCCGTTACATAGGATTTTGCACGGTTTACACCGGATTTGAATTTACCTTTGGATTTTTTCTTCTTTTTTTTCTTTTTCTTTGCAGAGGTCTTTTTTGAGGGGGTTGTCTTTGTGGGATTTGGAGTGACGGTTTCTGAGGGTTCTGCTGTTTTTTTGCCGTCTGCGGTAAGCTGTGCAGAAATATCTATTTGGGGTTCATCGTCATTTGTTTCCTGATTATCCTGCCATGCGGTAAAGTCGGGAGCTTTCAGTTTCAGAAAAGACAGCGTACTGAAATCTTCGTCTGAAGATATGTTCCTTATGTCTGCCGTACTCCTGCGGAAAATCGGAACGATGGGTTGTACCAGCAAAGAACTGAAATCATATTCATCTGTCGGGAATATCGGTGCTGATGTATCGGGGATATCGGTTATTTTATTTTCGGGCTGTTCGGGAGGTGCGGTATCTTCGGGAATGATTTTTTCCCCCGTTTCAGCCTGACGGAACGGTTGTTCTTCCGATTGTTCCTGAAGCGTTTCAGGGGATTTGCTGTCTTCCGGGATTTTGACATCTTCTTCGGACGGTTTGTGCAGTTGCAGAACAACGGGCGGTTGATTTACTTTTTCGGTATCTTCTGATTTTTCTGTCAGAACGGTAATTTTGTCATCATCAATCCGTTCTGTTCGGGTTTGTTCGGGTTTGTTTTTCTCTGTCGGATTTTTTCCTCCTTGTGTTTCTTCTTTTTTTTCTTCTTTATTCTCTGCCATTAAATTATTGCACTTCCTTATCAAATCAGAGTAAGTACTTTTGATTTGAACATAGTTTGCTATATTATAACACAAATATATGTAAATTTCATTAACAAAAATCAAATAATATTTTCTGCCGATTTTGGATTATTTAGACATATTTATCAGAAATAACAAAAAAATATTTCCAAATCAGAAAATCAACCTGTAGCTGTGACAATGAAAAGTTTTTGTCAACTTTTTTCAAAAAGTTGGCAGGGTCAAGGGGTTGGGAACACAGACACTGTGCGGCAGCCCCTTGTGGGATTTTTAAGGGCAAAGCCCTTAAACTCCCCGAGAAAATCCAAAATCTGCGTAAGCAGATTTTGTCAGTTCAGACAAAATAAATGCGGAGGTTGTCTTACCTCCGCATAAAATTATTTCACATCGGTTTTATTGAAAATCACTACGGTAAGTGGCAGAAATATCGCAATGACTACCAGCGAAACCAGAATGGCATTTCCAAAAATCATGTTGGATTCCTGAATCAATATAGAGGGGTCATACTCTGAAATATCTACATGAAGAAATCTCTGTACAGTACTGTCAATCATAAGATGTAACAGCATAAGCGAACCCGAACCCAGAATAACACCTACCACGCTGGCAAGCGTCTTGTTTTTCAGACCTGTTGACATGAAAAGTAAAATCGTGGAAAGAGATATCAGCAACAGCCATTTTATCCCGAATGTACCGATAGCCAGCGGAACTTCCACCCATTCCATTTTCATACCGCCTGTCAGCAAAGCGATTATCACTCTGCCCAGAAAAGCAACCGTCATGAAAATAAAGTTGTGAACGGCAAGAACAATAAATTTGGAAATCGCTGTATCACCCTTGTTGCTGACCTGTCCGGCAATGTTCTTGATATAGCCGTTGGCAATATCGGCGTAGGAAAAAGTAACGGCGGATATCAGCACCACTACCAGAGCTATCGACCAGCCAAAAGGATTGCTGATAATCTCACTGAAAGACATGATATCAAGAGTAGCTTCTGTTGTTCCGAATGCCTGCGATAATTTTACCAGTCCTATTTCTGCCAGTCTGGATACTACAGCAATCACAAAAACAACAATATTGGATATGATGAATGCTTTCGATTTAAACATACGGTAAAAATCCATTCTTATCAAATCAACCATTATGTTTCCCTCCTGTCACGCTGAGATAATAGTCCTCCAGCGATACATTTGTGCTGACAATTTCCTTTAAATCAATATCTGCACCGACAATTAATTTTGCCATAAACGGTGTGTCATTCAGTCTTTCACTGACACGGATATTCTTATTGTCGTCAATCTCCACTGCGGAAAATCCGTTCTTTTTCAGGATATTGACAGCATTTTCGTTATTGCCTGTCTTGATAGTAACATACTGTCCGCAACGCTTGGAGAGTTCATCTGTCGTAAATTCGTCAATCAGTTCTCCCTCATGGATAATTCCGTAAGCATTGGCAAGTTTGCCCAGTTCGTCAAGAATGTGGCTGGATATCATTACCGTGATATTTTTCTCATCACGCAGGTTCTCCAGCATTTTTCTGACTTCTACAATTCCCTGCGGGTCAAGACCGTTTATGGGTTCGTCCAGAATAATCAGTTTTGGGTCACCAATCAATGCCAACGCAATTCCTAAACGCTGACGCATACCTAACGAAAATGAACCTGCCGGTTTTTTGCCTGTGTTCTCCAGACCGACAATTTCCAGTAATTCACTGACGGTTGCATTGGGATTTTTTACGCCTAAAGCAATCGCCTTGATTTTCAGGTTCTCCCTTGCCGACAATGTGGGGTACAGACCCGGATGTTCGATAAGCACGCCGACCTGATGCATGAGTTTACGGGCTTCTGCTCCTGTTTTGCCGAACATCGTAAAACTTCCGCTTGTCGGGTTGGAAAGACCGCTCAACATTCTCATGACAGTCGTTTTTCCTGCACCGTTTCTGCCTATCAGACCGTATATTTCCCCCTCACGGATATGTATGCTGACATCTTTAGCGGCTGCCTTACTGCCGTATACTTTCGTGAGTTTATCGGTCGTCATGATGTAATCCATAAAAAATCCCTCCTTAGATACATGATTGGGAAATTATTGCTGTTTTTGTTCCTGAGCAAAACCGTTTTTCAGCTGTGCCACAAGGTCATCAATCTGCTGACGCTCTTCAGGAGATACATTCTCTACTAAAGCGGTACTCTTTCCGTTGGCATAGTCCGTAACCATTGAACATACTCCCGTAATACCCATAGCAAAGATGGAAATAATAACGGCAAAAATGCCTAAAACAATACCTGATTTTCTGGGACCTTTTCTGTCGATATACTTTTTACTCAATGCCCCGAAGACAATAGCGACTATCGCCAATATAAATCCGATAAATGCCAGTCTGGTATTGATACTGCCGTAAAATTTTATTCCGTTGGAACCCTGGATTTCTTCCAGCGGAATGAATGACGCTATCAGACAACCAAATGCAGCCAGTCCCGAAAATAAACCGATAAATCCTTTAACATTCTTTTTCATGACAAATTCCTCCGAACAGTATTAAAATAATTCAGCGTGTTAATTATTGTTGTAATTAACCTCTTGTGTGTATTATAAAATATACCAAAGAGTTTGTCAAGGTTTTTTTTAAAATTTTTCTACCTGAGCGGTTGGTGTTATTTTCTGAAATGCGTAATGGTAAAACTCAAGGTATAGCTGTGACAATTAAAAGTTTCGGTCAAGCCTTTTCAAAGGCTTGTGGGGTTAAGGGGCAAAGCCCCTTAGCAGGATTTTAAAGGGC